>NZ_AGVX02000314.1 GCF_000239155.1 Actinoalloteichus spitiensis RMV-1378 | reverse complement strand
CAGCGCGTGCAGGGCGGTCTCCACCGCGAACAACGCCGGCTGGGCGTGACCGGTCCGGTCGATGCGGGCGGCGTCGCCGTCGGTGCCGTCGCCGAGGACGAGGTCGCGGACGGAGAACCCGACTTCCGGTTCCAGGGTCGCGCAGACCTCGTCGAGGGCGGCGGCGTAGGCCGGGTACGCGGTGTACAGGCCTCGGCCCAGGCCGGGGCGTTGGGTGCCCTGCCCGCCGAAGAGGACCGCCAGCCGGCCGGGGCGGGTCGGGCGGGGGGCGGTGACGTCGGCGAGACCGGTCAGCAGGTCGGCGCGGTCCCTCCCGAGCACGACCGCCCGGTGGTCGAGGCTGGCGCGGGTGGTGGCGAGCGAGTGGCCGAGGTCGGCGGGGTGGGCGCCGGCCCGCAGCAGGGCGGCGACGTCACGGGCCTGGTTCGGCACGGCCTCCGGGCTCCGGGCGGAGAGCACCAGGGGGGTGAGGGGCCCCCGGACCCGGCCCGGTTCCGCGTGCGGCGGGGTGGCGGGTGCCTGCTCGAGGATGACGTGCGCGTTGGTGCCGCTGATCCCGAAGGAGGACACGGCGGCCCGGCGCGGCCGGTCCCGTTCGGGCCAGGGGGTGTCCTCGGTGGTGAGGGTGACCGCGCCGGAGGTCCAGTCCACGTGGGAGGTGGGCCGGTCGACGTGGAGGGTGCGGGGCAGCACTCCCCGGCCGAGGGCGAGGGCCATCTTCAGGACGCCGGCGACGCCGGCGGCCGCCTGGGTGTGGCCGAGGTTCGACTTGACCGACCCCAACAGCAGCGGGGTGTCCCGCTGCTGCCCGTAGGTGGCGAGCAACGCCTGGGCCTCGATCGGGTCGCCGAGGGCGGTGCCCGTGCCGTGGGCCTCGACGGCGTCGACGTCGGCGGGTTCGAGCCCGGCGGCCGCCAGCGCCGCGCGGATCATGCGCTGTTGGGCTGGGCCGTTGGGGGCGGTCAGGCCGTGGGAGGCGCCGTCGGAGTTGACGGCGGTGGCGCGGACCACGGCGAGGATCCGGCGGCGGTGGCGGAGGGCGTCGGAGAGCCGTTCCACGAGCAGCAGTCCGGCGCCTTCGGACCAGGCGGTGCCGTCGGCGGCGTCGGCGAAGGACTTGCAGCGCCCGTCGGGGGCGAGGCCGCGTTGCCTGGCGAACTCGATGAACAGGTGCGGCGAGGTGAGGACGGTGGCGCCGCCGACGAGGGCGAGGTCGCTCTCCCCCGACCGGAGGGATCGGGCGGCCAGGTGCAGGGCGACCAGCGAGGAGGAACACGCGGTGTCGACGGACAGGGCGGGGCCTTCGAGGCCGAGCGTGTAGGCCAGGCGCCCGGAGGCGACGCTGGTGGTGTTCCCGGCGAGCAGGTAGCCCTCGACCTCGGGGAGGCCGTGGCGGGCGTCCCGGTCGTAGTCCTGTCCGGACACGCCGACGAACACCCCGGTCGGGGTGCCGCGCAGCGACCGGGGGTCGATGCGGGCGTGTTCGACGGCGCGCCAGGCGGTTTCCAGCAGGACCCGTTGCTGGGGGTCCATCGCCAGTGCCTCGCGGGGCGAGATGTCGAACAGGGCGGCGTCGAACAGGGCGGCGTCGGTGAGGAACCCGCCCCGGTCCACGTAGGTGCGGCCGGAGGCGGCCGGGTCGGCGTCGAAGAGGGTGTCCAGGTCCCACCCCCGGTCGGTGGGGAAGGGCCCGACGACGTCGCGGCCCTCGGCCAGCAGCCGCCACAGGTCCTCCGGGGAGTCGACGCCGCCGGGGAAGCGGCAGGCGGCGCCGATGACCGCGATGGGCTCCGCCTCGGCCTCGTCCCGGACGCGCAGCCGGTGGGTCAGGCGCTCGTTCTCCTTGAGCGACGCCCGCAGCGCTTCGACGAGCCGCTCGTCAGCCTCCGCCATTCCGCGTCTCCTCCGCAGGGGTCGAGCTGTCCAGCAGCACGCTAGGTCGGGGTGGGGGGTGGACCAATGGCACGCGTCCACCCCGGGGGCATTGCCGGCGCACTCGGCCCACCAGGTCAGTCGCCGGCGCCGGCCAGTGCCCGGCGGATCAGTTCGTCCGGGTCGAGGGAGTCCAGTTCGGACTCGCCCGGCTCCGCCGGCGGTGCCGGGGTGCCGGGGCCGGTGTCCTGGTCGGCGGTGGACGGCCGCAGGGTGCCGAGCAGGTGGTCGGCCAGCGCCTGGGGTGTCGGGTGGTCGAAGACGGCGGTGGCGGTGAGGCGGACACCGGTGGCGCGGGCCAGCCTGTTGCGCAGTTCGACGGCGGTGAGCGAGTCGAAGCCCAGGTCGCCGAAGCCCTGGTCGGCTCGGATGTCGGCGGGGTCGCCGTGCCCGAGGACGCTGGCGGTGTGTTCCCGCACCACGTCCAGCACGGCGGCGCCGGCCCGGGCCGCCGGGAGCGCCGCGAGGCGGTCGGCGAGGGCGGCCGGCGCGGTGTCGCCCTCGGTGGCGGCCCGGCGGGTGGGCCGCACCAGGCTGGCCAGCGGTGGGGGCACCGGCCGGGCGGCCACGGTGGCGAGGTCGAGGCGCAGCGGCAGGCACCGGGGTTCGGCGGTGGCGACGGCGTGGTCGAACAGTTCCAGGCCCTCGGCCCGGCCCAGCGGGAGCAGGCCGTCGCGGCGCATGCGGGCCCGGTCGGCGGCGGTGAGGCCGACGGTGATGCCCGCCTGCTGCTCCCACAGCCCCCACGCCAGTGCGGTGGCGGGCAGGCCGTGGGCGTGGCGGTGCGCGGCCAGGCCGTCCAGGACGGCGTTGGCGGCGGCGTAGTTGCCCTGGCCGGGGCCGCCAAGGACCCCGGCGGCTGAGGAGAACAGGGCGAACAGCGCGAGGTCGCTGGTCAGTTCGTGCAGGTGCAGCGCCGCGTCGGCCTTGGGCCGCAGCACCCGGTCGAGCTGGTCAGGGGTGAGGGAGCCGATCACCGCGTCGTCGACGACGGCGGCGGTGTGGACGACGCCGGTGAGGGGGTGTTCGGGGGGTACGGAGGCGAGCGCCTCGGCGAGGGCGTCCCGGTCGCCGACGTCGCACGCCAGGACGCGGACCCGGGCACCGGCGGCGGTGAGGTCCTCGGTGAGGGCGGCGGCGCCGGGGGCGTCGGGCCCGCGTCGGGACAGCAGCAGCAGGTGCCGCACCCCGTGGACGGCGACGAGGTGGCGGGCCACCAGCGCGCCGAGGTCACCGGTTCCCCCGGTGACGAGGACGGTGCCGTCGGGGTCGGGACGTCGCGGCAGGGTCAGCACCACCTTGCCGGTGTGGTGGCCCTCGCGGATGTGCCGGAACGCCTCAACGGCCCGGTGCACGTCCCAGGTGGTCACCGGCAGCGGTGCGAGCGCGCCCCGGTCGAACAGCTCGCGCAGCGCGGTGAACATCCGCTGGATGTGGTCGGGGCCGGCGTCGAGGACGTCGAAGGCCCGGTAGTGGACGCCGGGGTGGTCCCGGGTGACGGTGGCGTCGTCGCGGATGTCGACCTTGCCCATCTCCAGGAACCGGCCACCGGGGCGCAGCAGCCGCAGGGAGGCGTCGACGAACTCCCCGGACAGCGAGTTGAGCACGACGTCGACCCCGCCGGCGAAGGCGTCCTCGAACTCGAGGGTGCGGGAGGAGGCGGTGCGTTCCTCGGGGATCCCGTTCGCGCGCAGGGCGTCCCACTTGCGGGGGTGCGCGGTGCCGTGGACGGTGGCGCCGAGGTGGTGGGCGAGTTGGGTGGCGGCCATGCCGACGCCGCCGGCGGCGGCGTGGACCAGCACCGCCTCACCCGGGGCGAGCTCGGCGAGGTCGACCAGGGCGTGGTAGGCGGTGAGGAAGACCAGTGGCATCCCGGCGGCCTGCTCGAAGGTCCAGTGGGCGGGGAACCGGGTGAGCAGGCGGCGGTCGGCGACGGCGACGGGCCCGAAGCCGCCGAACACCAGCCCGGTCACCGGGTCGCCGGGGCGGAGGTCGGTGACTCCGGGGCCGACCTCGCGGACGACGCCGGCGGCCTCGCCGCCCAACATCCCGGTGACGCTGGGGAACAGGCCGAGGACGGTGAAGACGTCGCGGAAGTTCACGCCGGCCGCCCGGACGTCGAGGCGGACCTGCCCGGCTCCCAGCGGGGCGTCGAGCGCCTCGGGGCAGGGGTCGATCCGCAGGTTCTCCACGGTGCCGGTGCCGCTCGTGCCCAGCCGCCACGCCGGCTCCCCCGGTGGTGGCGCGAGGAGCCCGCCGGAGGTGAACCGGGTGATCCGGGCGGCGAGCAGCCGGCCCTCCCGCACGGCGAGCTGGGGTTCGCCGGTGGCGAGGGCGCGGCGCAGCGCGCCGGGGAGGTCCCGGGTGGTGGCGGTCGTGGTGTCGACGTCGACGAGGACGAGCCGGCCGGGGTGCTCGGACTGGGCGGAGCGGACGAGGCCACCGACGGCGGCCCCGGCCAGGTCGGGGACGTCCTCGCCGGGTGCGGTGGACACCGCGCCGGTGGTGAGCACGACCAGGCGGGTCCCGTCGTCGGTGGCCACCCAGTCCCGCAGGGTGGTGAGGGCGGCGGCGGTGGCGGCCCGCACGTCACCGGCCGGGGGTGACCACACCCGCACCTGGGCGTCGGTGGCCTCCCCCGGTCCGAGGCCGAACCGGTCCTCCCCCAGCGGTGCCCACCGGGCGGTGTCCTCCTCGGCTCCGCTGACCGGGGTCCAGTCGGGGCGCAGCAGGTGTTCGAGCACGGCGGAATCCCGGGCGGCGGGTCGGCCGTCCAGCCGCCGCACGGTCAGCGCGGCGATCTCGGCGACGGGCGCGCCCCCGGCGTCGGCGAGGACGAGGCGCACCGTCTCCCCGCCGAGGTGGGTCACCCGCACCCGCAGGGTGCGGGCGCCGGTGGCGTGGACGCGGACGCCGGCGAAGGAGAAGGGGACGAACGCCGCGTCGGCGGGCAGGAACCCGGTGAGCCGCAGGGTGTGCAGGGCGGCGTCGAGCAGCGCGGGGTGCACCCCGAAGCCGTCGGGTTCGGCCGGAGCGGGCAGGGTGATCTCGGCGAACACCACGTCGTCCCGGCGCCAGGCCGCGCGCAGCCCCCGGAAGGCGGGTCCGTAGTCCACGCCGACGGCCCGCAGGCTGGTGTAGACGTCGCCGGTGGCCAGGGCCTGCGCGCCGCTGGGGGGCCAGTCGGTGAGCGGGTCCGGTGCGGCGCCGCCGTCGGTGAGGGTGCCGCTGGCGTGTTCGGTCCAGGTGCCGCCCGGGTGGTCGGGGCGGGAGCGCACGGAGACGGTGGCGGGCGCACCGGGGGTGGCGACCACGCGGATCCGGACGGCGCCGTGGTCGGGCAGTTCCAGCGGGCGGTGGACGACGAACTCCTCCAGGGTGGTGGCGCCGATCTCGTCGCCCGCGCGGACGGCGAGGTCGACCAGGGCGGTGCCGGGCACCAGCACCCGGCCCTGGACCCGGTGGTCGACGAGCCAGGGCTGGTCGGTCCGGGACAGCCGTCCGGTGAGCAGGACACCGCCGTCGGGCAGGTCGACGGCCGCGCCGGCCAGGGGGTGGCCGGTGGTGTCCTGCCCGAGCGCGGCGGCTCCGGCGGCGGCGGGGACGCCCAACCAGTACGGGGAGTGCTGGAAGGAGTAGGTGGGCAGGTCGACGGGGGTGCCGCCGAGTTCGGTGCACAGCGGGGTGAGGCTGACGTCGTGGCCCCGGGCGACGAGCCGGCCCAGGCCGGCCACCACCGAGCGGGTCTCGGGGGTGTCGCGGCGCAGCAGGGCGACGGCCGCGCCGCCGGGGCGGCGGAGGGTGTCGGTGACCATCGCGGTGAGCACGCCACCCGGGCCCAGTTCCACGAAGGTGGTGGTGCCGCGTCGTTCGGCGGCGGCCACGCAGTCGGCGAAGCGCACGGTTCCCCGGGCGTGGTCGGCCCAGTAGTCGGGGGAGGCGGCCTGGTCGGCGGTCAGGGGGGCGGCGGTGCGGTTGGACAGCACCGGGATCGACGGTTCCCGGGCCGTGGTGCCGGCGACGACGGCGCGGAACTCGTCGAGCACCGGCTCCACCAGTGCCGAGTGGAACGCGTGGGACACCCGCAGTTCCCTGGTCCTGGTGCCGCGCCGCGCCCAGCGGGCGGCGTGGGCGCGGACCTCGGTGGCGTCGCCGGAGATCACCACGGAGGCGGGGCCGTTGACGGCGGCGACGCTGACGGCGCTGCCCGCCACCTCGGCCGCCACCTCGGCCTCGGGGGCGGCGATCGCGGCCATCGCCCCGCCGCGGGGCAGCGCGGCCATGAGGCGGGCCCTGGCGGCCACGACACGGCAGGCGTCGGGCAGGTCCCACACCCCGGCGACGTGGGCGGCGGCGAGTTCGCCGACGGAGTGCCCGATCAGGACGTCGGGGCGGACGCCCCAGGACTCCAGCAGTCGGAAGAGGGCGACCTCGACCGCGAACAGCGCCGCCTGGGCGTGGCCGGTGTCGTCGAGCCGGTCGTCGTCGGTGTCGGCGAGCACCAGGTCGGCCAGTGGGGTCGTCTCCCCCAGGTGGCGGTCCAGTTCGGCGCAGACCTCGTCGAAGACCTCGGCGTAGCGGGGGTGGGCGGCGCGCAGCTCGCGTCCCATGCCCGGGTGTTGCGCGCCCTGCCCGGTGAAGGTGAAGGCGAGGCCACCGCCGTGGCCGTGCTCCCCGGCGTCCGCCGGCAGGGACCGGAGTTCGTCGAGCCCACCGGTGACGACCACGCGGTGCGGGAGCAGCGCGCGGCGGGTGGCCAGGGTCAGGCCAACGTCGGCCGGGCGGAGTTCGGGGTGGGCGGTGAGGAAGTCCGCCAGGTTCGCCGCCTGGGCGCGCAGCGCCGGCGGGTTCGGGGCGGACAGCAGCCAGGGCACGGCGGGCGGGGTGGGTCCTGCGGTGGGGTCGCCGGCGGCCACCCCGGGCGGGGATGCGGGTGCGGGTTCGGGTTCGGGGGCCGCTTCGAGGACGACGTGGGCGTTGGTGCCGCTCATGCCGAACCCGGACACGGCGGCGCGGCGCGGCCCGGGGCCGGCGGGCCAGGGCCGGGCCTGGGTGAGCAGTTCGACCCGGCCGGCGGTCCAGTCGACCTCGGGTGTCGGGGTGTCGACGTGCAGGGTGCGGGGCAGTGCGCCGTGCCGGAGGGCGCCGAGGACCTTGATGATCCCGGCCATCCCGGCCGCGCCCTGGGCGTGGCCGATGTTGGACTTGACCGAGCCCAGCCACACGGGGGTGTCGCGGTCCTGCCCGTAGGTCGACAGCAGCGCCTGCGCCTCGATGGGGTCGCCCAGTCGGGTGCCGGTACCGTGCGCCTCCACGAGGTCCACGTCGGAGGGTTGGAGTCCGGCGTCGGCGAGGGCGGCGCGGATGACCCGCTGCTGGGCGGGTCCGTTCGGGGTGGTGAGTCCGCTGGAGGCGCCGTCGGAGTTGACGGCCGTCCCCCGGATGAGGCCGAGCACGGGCAGCCCGGCCCGCTGGGCCTCCGAGAGGGGGGCGAGCAGCAGGACCCCGGCCCCTTCGCTGAACCCGGCGCCGTCGGCGGCGGCGGAGAACGCCTTGCACCGGCCGTCCGGGGCGAGGCCCCGCTGCCGGGCGAACTCCACGAACACCGCCGGTTCGGCGATGACGGCGACCCCGGCGGCCAGGGCCAGCCGGCACTCGCCGGCGCGGAGGGCGCGGGTCGCGAGGTGCAGGGCCACCAGGGAGGAGGAGCAGGCGGTGTCGACGGTGAGCGCGGGGCCCTCGAACCCGTAGGCGAAGGACAACCGCCCGGAGACGACGCTGCCGGCCTTCCCCGTGCCCAGGTGCCCCTCCAGGTCGTGGGGCACCCCGGCGTGGCGGGCCCCGTACTCGGTGGCGCTGATGCCGGTGTAGACGCCGACCGGCTCGCCGCGCAGGCCGTCGGGGGCGATGCCGGCGCGTTCGAGGGCCTCCCAGGTCAGTTCCAGCAGGATGCGCTGTTGCGGGTCCATCGCCAGCGCCTCGCGGGGGGAGATGCCGAACAGGTCGGCGTCGAAGCCGGCGACGTCGGTCAGGAACCCGCCCCGGCGGGTGGTGATGCCGCCCCGTGTCTCCGGGTCCTCGCTGTACAGGCCCTCGATGTCCCAGTGCCGGTCGGTGGGGAAGTCCCCGGTGGCGTCCCGTCCCTGGGCGACGAGGTCCCACAGCGCCTCCGGGGAGTCGGCTCCTCCGGGGTAGCGGCAGCTGGCGGCGACGATGGCGACGGGTTCCCGGCCCGGGTCCTCGGGCCGCGCGGCGAGCTGGGCCCGCGCCTGGCGCAGTTCCAGGGTCACCTTGTTCAGCAGCCGCCGCATGCGGTCGTCGGTCACGTCCTGCCTCCGTTCCTCAGGAGATGCCGAACTCGGCGTCGAGCAGCGCGATCAGTTCGTCGTCGCTGGCCGACTCGATGTCCGCCCCGCCTGCCCCGGGTGCGCCGTCGAGGCCGAGTTCGGCCAGCACGTGCCGGGTGAGCGCGTCCGGGGTGGGGTGGTCGAACGCGGCGGTGGCGGGCAGTCGGAGCCCGGTGGCGGTGTTGACGTCGTTGCGGAGCCGGACCGAGGCCAGGGAGTCGAACCCCTGCTCGCGGAATCCGCGCCCCGGGTCGACGGAGTCCAGTTCGCCGTGCTGGAGGACGGCGGCGGTGATGTCGAGGACGAGGTCGCGCACGATGCGGTGCCGGGTGGCGGGGTCGGCGGCCCGCAGCCGGGGGAGCAGCTCGGCGGCTCCGCTGGTGTCCTGGGTGTGGGGCAGCAGGTCCCGCAGCAGCGGGGGCGGGGTGGGGCCGGCGACGGCCGCCCAGTCCAGGTCGGCGACGACGGTGTCGGCGGGGGTGTCGAGGATCCGCCGCAGGGTCGCCAACGCGAGGTCGGGGTCCAGGTCCCGGACGCCGGGGCGGCGGCCGTGGTCGCCGTCGGTGGCCCAGTGGCCCCAGGCGACGGAGGTGGCGGGCAGGCCCTGGGCGCGGCGGCTGGCGGCGAGGGCGTCGAGGACGGCGTGCCCGGGGGCGTAGCCGCCCTGCCCGGCCGCGCCGAGGGTGCCGCCGACCGAGGAGAACAGGACGAAGGCGTCCACCTCGTGGTCACGGGTCACCCGGTCGAGGGCGGTGGCGGTCGTGACCCTGGAGCGCAGCACGCGGGTGAGCTGGGCGTCGGTGAGGTCGGCGAGCAACGCGTCGTCGAGGACCCCGGCGGTGTGCACCACCACGCGGGGGGTCTCCTCGGCGAGCGCGGCCCGCAGGGCGTCCTCGTCGGCCGGGTCGCAGGGGACGGGGTGGACGGCGGCGGGCAGGTCCTCGGGTGGGGGTGTGCCCGGGTCGGTCAGCAGGAGCACGCGCGGGGCGCCCAGGGCGGCCAGCCAGTCGGCGACGAGGCGGCCGGTGGGGCCCTCTCCCCCGGTGACCACGGCGGTGCCC
>NZ_AGVX02000315.1 GCF_000239155.1 Actinoalloteichus spitiensis RMV-1378 | reverse complement strand
CAGTGGCGGCGTCGAGCCGTTCCGTGGCGTCCAGCAGGTCGCGCATCTGCTCGAGGGTGAAGCCCAGCGGCTTCATCCGGCGGATCACCATCAGGCGCTGGACGTCGGCCTCGGTGTAGAGGCGGAACCCGCCCTGGGAGCGGCCAGAGGGCTCCACCAGGCCGGCCTCCTCGTAGTGCCGGATCGTCCGGAGTGACAGCTCGGTCCGCTCCGCGACCTCGCCGATCCGCATCCGCCTGTCGTCCACGCCCCCGCTCCGCCTTTCTCGCCGAGGTCGAGACCCTGGCCACACCACCCTCACCCTACCCTTACGTTAGGGTAGGGTTTGTCGGCGGTGGCTCAGCCCCACGCCGGCCACCACGGCACCCCATCGGGGCCGACGCCGCCTCCGACCTGATCCGGTTCTCCCAGGAGGAGCGCGTGCACGAGCCACGGCCAGCCGGCGGCCGCGCCTTCCCACCGTAAGGCCCCGGTCCGACGCCTGACCGCCCTCCCACGACCGCGGCCGGCGCTCCCCTCCACGTCCCCGGCGCCGGCCCGACCGCGCCCCCGGGGATGTCCTCCACCCTCCCCTCGCACGTCAACACGTCATCCCGCGCTGGTGACGTGCCCGAGCACGACAGGTTCCTCCACTGTGCCCTCGCCCTCATCCGGCTCGACGCCGTCCACCGCCAGCTGGTCGCGGAAGCCGTGGCCCGACTGGATCACCAGCCCGAAGGTCTGGCGCACCGAGGTGCTGGCCGGCCTCGTCGTCGCGCTCGCCCTGATCCCCGAAGCCATCTCGTTCTCCATCATCGCGGGCGTCGACCCGGCCGTCGGCCTGTTCACGTCCTTCACGATGGCCGTCACCATCGCGGTGGTCGGCGGCCGGCGGGCCATGATCTCGGCGGCCACCGGGGCGGTCGCGCTCGTGATCGCCCCGCTGAACCAGGAGCACGGCCTGGGCTACCTCGTCGCCGCCGTGATCCTGGCCGGGGTGTTCCAGGTGGTCCTCGGCGCGCTGGGCGTGGCCAGGCTGATGCGGTTCGTCCCGCGTTCGGTGGTGGTCGGCTTCGTCAACTCCCTGGCCATCCTCATCTTCCTCGCCCAGGTACCGGAACTCCGGGACGTGCCGTGGGCGGTGTACCCGCTGGTCGCGGGTGGCCTGGCGATGATGGTGCTCTTCCCCCGCATCACCACCGTCGTCCCGGCCCCGCTGGTGTCGATCGTGGTGCTCACCCTGATCACGGTGGCGGCCGGCATCGCCGTGCCGACGGTGGGCGACAAGGGTGCCCTGCCGTCCACGCTCCCCTCCTTCGGCCTGCCGGACGTTCCGCTGACCCTGGAGACCCTGACCACCATCGCTCCGTACGCCTTCGCGATGGCGCTCGTCGGACTGATGGAGTCGCTGATGACCGCGAAACTGGTGGACGACATCACCGACACCCACTCGAACAAGACCCGGGAGTCCGTCGGCCAAGGGGTCGCCAACATCGTCACCGGATTCTTCGGCGGCATGGGCGGCTGCGCGATGATCGGCCAGACGATGATCAACGTCAAGGTCTCCGGTGCGCGCACCCGGCTCTCCACCTTCCTCGCCGGAGCCTTCCTCATGGTGCTCTGCGTCGTCTTCGGCCCCGTCGTCTCGGACATGCCGATGGCGGCACTGGTCGCCGTCATGGTGATGGTGTCCTTCGCGACCTTCGACTGGCACTCGGTCGCCCCCCGCACCCTGCGGCGGATGCCGCTCGGGGAGACCGTCGTCATGGTCGTCACCGTGATCTGCGTGGTGGTCACCCACAACCTCGCGGTGGGGGTCGTCGTGGGCACGCTCGCGGCGATGGTGGTCTTCGCCCGCAGGGTCGCGCACCTGACCCAGGTCACCTCGGTCCGGGACCCGGACGGGGCCAGCGTCGTCTACCGGGTGACCGGCGAGCTGTTCTTCGCCTCCTCCGAGGACCTCGCCAGCCAGTTCGACTACGCCAACGACCCACCGGAGGTCATCATCGACCTCTCCGCCGCCCATGTCTGGGACGCCTCCTCGGTCGCCGCGCTCGACGCCGTGGAGACCCGGTACGCCAGGCACGGCAAGACCGTGGAGATCACCGGCCTCGACGAAGGGAGCGCGAACCTCCACGGCTCGCTCAGCGGATCACTGGCCAACGGCCACTGAGAGCGGGCGGACCCGGGCCGGGGACAGCTCGCCCACCAGGGGTCCCGCGACACCGCCTCCGAACCCGCGTGGCCAGCTCGGTGCGGCGGCGGTACGGCGTCCGGTGCCAGCGACCGCGCCGGCCCGTCCCGCCCAGGTCGCTCCGGAGCCGCGACCACACGCCCGACGGCCTCCCGTCCAGTCCAGCGCCTCAACCGGGGAGGCCAGCGGGCGACCGGCTCGCCGGTGCTCCGCGGCTCCCGTCGCTCGCCGAGGAGGACCGCGGTCTCCTCCGACCCCTTCGGCCGTGCTCGGGCCCCGGGCACCACGAACAGCTCCCCCGCTCCACCGAGCCAGCCCCGTCCCGCCGACGACTGGTGAGCCGACCACTGATCCCGAGGAGGAGGTCGTCGGTTCTCCTGGTAGGTGTCAGACGAACTCGTCGAGGACCGTGACCAGCGTGATCACGTCGTCGTTCGGGTCGGCGGTCCGCTTCGAAGAGCGGTGGTCTGGGGAACGGCCCGGTGGGGCTTCGAGGTCGCGCGCGACCATCGGACGACGACAGGCAGCGGACCGTGTCCCGCCCCGAACCGCACGACTCCTCCCGGCCGGCGCTGGCGGTGGCGAGCCGGGCATGCCCCGCCACCAGCACGAGGACCACCTCACCGGGGGGCGTCGGCGGCGACCACCGGACGCCCGAGCCGGCGCCGTTCCACTTCCGCTGGCGCCCCGGGGTGCCGACGATCGGGCGGACCGCCGCCGGCACCCGGGAAGGGCCGGGTCAGCCGGCGTCGGACTCGCGCACCGGAGCCAGCTCGGCCCGCACCTGGTACCCCCGCCGGGCCAGGAGCGACCGGATGAACTCGATACCGGAGGGCCGCACCCGGGTGGTGAACCCCCCACGACGCCCGTCCGGGGTGTCGAACACGCTCGGCACCACGCGGAAGTGGTGCGCGTACTCCTGGTACGGCTCGTTGCGGCGGTGTTCGGCCGACATCAGCACCCGCTCGGCGCGCAGGAACTCGAAGAGCTTGTTCTGGCCGACCCCGGGGACTCCGAGCATCTTGGCCACGTTGCCCACCAGGTAGGTGCCATCGGTCTCCAACAGGGCGTCGTAGGCCTCGGCCTTCGGAGCGGCGACCGCCAACTCCCTGCGGGTGCGTTCGGCCTCCTCGAACTGGTCCGCCAGGGCCCGCAGGGCGGACGGGTAGTCCTCCGGCATCCTCGGTGCGGGCAGCACGATCTCGGCTTCCCTGGCGCGGACGGCGAAGTAGCGTTGGGCCGCCGCCACCTCCGGCTTTGCCGGGTCGCCGTTCATCGCGACGAGGTAGCAGGCGTACCTGGTGAGGCGGTGGTCGTCCCAGGTTCGGCCGCCCGCCGGGGCGCCATGCTCGGCCGCCACGAACAAGGCGTCCACGTTCACGCGGGTGTTGGCGGCGGACCGCTTGGCCCGAGCCAGGGTCTCGCCGAAGTGCCGCCAGTCCGAATAACCGAGCAGCGGCATGAGATCGCGGGCGGACCACCACTCACCGGTGTCGTCCACACGCCGAACCGAGTCGAAGGGATTGGTGTCGTAGGCTGATTCCAGACCGCTTTCCTCATTCATGCCCGAACTCCCTTGCCGAATCCCGCCGGGACCCCGGGAAAGTGCCCCCACCGTTTTCCCCAGGGTTTTCACCGTCACCACCGAGAATACCGGCGAAGACCGACAGTTCTGGGCACTGAGCTGGGAGGATGCCGCCGCGAGCTCGCCCGTGGTGCGGGGTGGCCCGAACAGGTCGACACACTCGCGTGCGGCTGGTCGTAATCCCTGCCAGCGTCGCCCGCCACGAAATGGAGACGTCTCGCGCTCCGCCGTCTCCGGCGGTTCCACCGAGGAGCTCCGGCGCCGGTGGACGATTTCCGCACGGTGGGAGAACCGGGAGAACCGGGGCGCCCGCCCGGGGGGCGCGGGCGGGCGCGTCGGACACCGCGCGGTCGGCTCCGTCCCACCGGGAGCGGGACGGAGCCGGTTCCGGGTTCAGCGCAGCAGCTCGGAGACCCGGTCCCGGAGCTCGGCGAGACGGCCCTCGGCGCGTTCCCGCGCCGCCGCCACGCCGTCCGTGCTGGCGGCTCCGCCGCCCTGGGCGGCCTCGTCGACCGGCTCGACCACCTGGAGGTACGCCTTCAGTTTCGGCTCGGTGCCCGAGGGCCGGACCACGACGCGGAGGGACGGGGCGCGGAGCTCGACGATGTCGGCCGCCCTGGCCTCCGCCAGCGACACCGGCACCCCGGCCAGCTCCACCGGCGGGGG
>NZ_AGVX02000316.1 GCF_000239155.1 Actinoalloteichus spitiensis RMV-1378 | reverse complement strand
CCCCCCCCCCCCCCCCTGCCGCTCCGGTGCCGGCGAGCTGCTCATGCCCTGCGGCCGCTGTCGCCAGGTGCTCTACGAACTCGGTGGTCCCGAGTGCCTGGTGGACACCCCGGACGGGGTGCTGCCGATGACGCGGGTGCTGCCGGCGGCCTTCGGCCCGGCCGACCTGCCCGCCAGCTGAGGCCGCGGGCTGGCCCCGCCCCGCCCGGGGCCAGCCCGTGCCGGAGCCGGCACGACGACGCCCCGCACCGAACAGTGACCCAGAGCCAGGAGTCGAGATGACCGCAGCGCCGAGCGCCGTTGACGTGATCCGCGTGAAGCGGGACGGCGGCGAACTGACCGACGAGCAGATCGACTGGGTGATCGGCGCCTACAGCGCGGGTGGCGTCGCCGAGGAGCAGATGGCCGCCCTCGCGATGGCGATCCTGCTCAACGGGATGACGGCCCGGGAGACCGGCCGCTGGACGCGGGCGATCGTGCGGTCGGGGGAGCGGCTGGACCTGTCGGAGGTGGACCGGCCGACGGTCGACAAGCATTCGACGGGGGGTGTTGGCGACAAGATCACCCTGCCGTTGGCCCCGCTGGTGGCGACCTGCGGGGCGGCCGTTCCCCAGTTGTCCGGGCGCGGCCTCGGCCACACCGGCGGCACCCTGGACAAACTGGAGTCCATCCCCGGGTGGCGGGCGCGGCTGACGACCCCGGAGATCGTCGCCCAGCTGAACTCCGTCGGCGCGGTCGTCTGCGCGCCCACCGAGGGGCTGGCGCCGGCCGACCGCAAGCTGTACGCGCTGCGCGACGTCACGGGAACCGTCGAGTCCATTCCGCTGATCGCCGGGTCGATCATGGGGAAGAAGGTCGCGGAGGGAGCGGACGGCCTCGTGCTCGACGTCAAGGTCGGATCCGGCGCCTTCATGAAGAACGAGGACCGGGCGAGGGAGCTCGCCGCCACCCTGGTGTCCATCGGTGAACACCACGACATGGCCGTGAGCGCGTTGCTGACCGACATGTCCACCCCGCTGGGAACCACTGTTGGCAACGCCCTCGAGGTCGCCGAGGCGGTGGACGTGCTGCGCGGTGGGGGGCCCGCCGACGTCGTCGAACTCACGGTGGCACTGGCCACCGAGATGCTCCGGCTGGCCGGCATCGCCCCCACCGGGGCCACCGACCCCGCAGTCGTCCTCTCCTCCGGCGCCGCGTACGAGACGTGGTGCCGGATGATCCGTGCGCAGGGCGGCGACCCGGACGCCCCCCTACCGACCGCCGCGCACACCCGCACCGTCACCGCCGTCGAGGACGGTGTCCTGACGGCCGTGGACGCCTACCAGGTCGGGATGGCCGCCTGGCGGCTCGGTGCCGGCCGCGCCCGGAAGGAGGACGCCGTGCAGTTCGGCGCGGGAGTCCGACTGCTGGCCAGGCCCGGCGACCGTGTCCGCCGGGGCGACCCGCTGTTCGAGCTGAGCACTGACACCCCGGAGGCGTTCCCCGGCGCGGTGGCCGAGCTGGCGAGCGCGGTGCGCACCGGGGAGTCGGCGGACGAGGCGCACCCCCTCGTGCTGGACGTGGTGCGCGGAGGCTGACTCCGCTCCCGCCGTGTCCTCGACCCGCCGCCCGGGGTGGCCCCTCCCCGGTCAGCCCTGGTCGCGGCTGACCCGGCCCCGCTCGCGTTCGGCGCTCAGCCTGCGCAGCAGCACCTCGAAGGGGCCTCGTCGGCCGGCTCTGCGCAGGAGGTCGGCGATGACGAGCCCCAACACCCACACCGCGAGCCCGACCAGCACCGAGGTCGCGACGTCGATGTGCCGCCCGAGGTTCATCGTGGCGGGGTTGAACAGGGCGAACCAGACGACCGACTGCAGCAGGTAGCAGGTCATGGACCGTTCGCCCGACGCCGCGAGCGCCGTGACGACCGGTCCTCGGCGGTCGCCGAGGCGGGTGGCGACCAGGGCGATCAGCGCCGCGTAGCCCAGTCCCCCCGCGACCCCGGTCGTCGAGTGCAGCGCGAAGGCGGCGGTGGACGCGAGGCTGGAGGGGTCCGTCCACAGCAGCGAGTGGACCAGGGCCAGGGGCAGACCGCCGACGGCGGCGGTGGTGATGCCGAGGAGGGCCGCTCCCCGCAGCAGGCCGAGGGAGCTCTCGGGGCGCTCCAGCAGGCCGCGGCGCGCCGCCCAGATCCCCACGAGGAACGGCGACAGCGACGTCACAGCGAAGAGCAGGGTGCTGACGGGCCAGCTCGCGAGCCGGATCGCCGCGTCGGTCAACGGGTCGACCGTCTCCATGGCGGCCGCGCCGGAACCAGTGGCGGCCATCGCACCGACGAAGGCCACCGAGTAGAGCGTGGAGCACACCACCAGGCACACGCCCGCCAGCCGGATCAGCGTGCGGTCACTCCACCGCAGGGCGCCGACGAAGACGAGGGCGAGCAGGCCGTAGGTGGCGAGGATGTCGCCGGGGAACAGCAGGACCGCGTGGAACAGCCCGAACAGGACCATCCACCACCCCCGCCGCCGGAGGGACCGGCGGACCCTCGGCCAGTCCCATCCGGTCACCGCGCGGTTCGCGGCGAGGCGGGCGAGGCCGTAGCCGAAGAGCGCCGCGAACATCGGGTAGCCGCGGCTGTCGGCGAACAGGGTGAGGACGGCGGCCGCCACCCGGTCGAGGGCCTCCCCGTGGGTGGGGTAGCCGCCGGGGAAATGGCTGTCCCCGCCGACCAGCATGTGGGCGTGGACCAGTGCGATCACGGCGAGCATGACGCCTCGGGCGAGGTCCGGCGCGAGGGACCTGAGGTGCGGCGGGGCAGCCGTGGGTGGAGGTCCGGACGAAGGGTCTGCGGCGGCGGGAACGGGCACGACGGGCTCCCCAGTGGACGTGGAGGATGGCGGGCGGAGCTGGACGACGGCGCTATGAAGATACGGACGCGTATCTAACTGCGATCATAGGATACGGTCGCGTATCCAATCAAGGAGGAGGTGTCGTGGGGGACCAGGGGGACCAGGAGGGGGCGGGGCGCACCCGCCGGCGGGGCGCTGCCCTCGTCGCCGCGATCCACGCGGCGGCGCTGGCCGAATTGACCGAGGTCGGGCTCGCCCGCATGACGATGGAAGGGGTGGCCCGCCGGGCCGGCGCCGCGAAGACCTCGCTCTACCGGCGGTGGCACTCCCCGCACGAACTGCTGTTGGACGCCATCCAGGTCACCTACCCGCAGGAGGTGGTGTCGGCGGCCGCGGACGACCTCCGGGGCGACCTCATCCGCGCGCTGGGTCGGTTGCGGGAGTGGATGGACACCGAGCAGGCCCGGGCCGTGGCCGCGATCATGATCGAGCGGGACCGGTACCCCGACCTCGTCGCGGCCCTGTTCGACCGGGTGTTCGACCCGGCCGGCGGTCGTGTCACCCGGGTCGTGCTGCGGCACTACGCCGAGCGAGGAGCGATCGACCCCGGCCGGCTGACGCCGGTGGTGACCGACATCGGAGAGGCGCTGGTGCTCAAGTTCGCCAACGACACCGGGCGGCTGCCCAGCGACGAGGAGCTGGCCAACATCGTCGACCAGGCCATCCTGCCGGCCGTCGGGATCCACCCCGGCTGGCCGGGGAAGGAGACCCCACCGGCTCCCGCGCCGGAGACCCGGCCTCGGTGACGGACGCCGCTCGGGAGGGGCGCCGCTCGGGAGGGGCGTCTCCGAGCGCGGGCGACCCCGGGTGGCGCCCCGCTGGCACCCGGGCACTCGCTGGCACCGGGGAGGACACCGCGGAGCGCTCGACGCCCGTGGTCCTCCCCGAGCACGGGCGGTGCGACCGCCCCCGCCGCTCCCCAGGAGGTCGTCGGTCTCCTGGGGGCAGCGCGGCCGGGAGCGCTCCTGGTCCTCGCCGCGTTGTCGCGCCCCGGCCCGCGCCGCCACCGCCCACCGGACACCGGTTTCGCCACCGGTTCCTCCTGCTCCGTGGCGTCCCAGCCCGTCCCGCCGGACACGTCGACAACTCCGGAACCACCACCGGGACCGGAACCACGCCTGGCGGACCGAACCTGCCAGCGGGTCCCGGCCCGCCCGCGAGCCCGAACCCGCTCACCCGGCCCCCCGCCGTCCGTGGCGCCGGGCGGGGCGCCCAGCGCGGGTGTCGGACCGGCTGGGGCGACCTGACCGGGGCGGCGGGACGAGCGGGGGTCGGGGAACGTCGGCTCCTGCCGCCACCCCACCCACCGTCGCCGTCCCCGCCCCGCCGACACCCGCTGCCGCCACCGCGGTCGATCCGGTCGCCACCGCTCCCCGCCGCGCCGACCGCCGGCGTCGTTGTCGGTGCGGGCGATCCACCCGTCGGCGACCGGTGATCGCCGGAGCGTCGAGGGGAGCGGGCAGTTCGGAGGGCGTGCCGGGACCGGCTGACCGCCGGGGCCGAGGTCGCTGCCGCCAGCCCCTGGCGGCTCGCGAGCCGGTCGGGAGCGCCGGACCCGAGCGCGGTGGCCCCAGGAGCGCATCCCCTACCCCCGGTGTGGAGCGGGCTGGTCGGAGGCCAGCCACGAGGGAGGCGTGCGACGACAGGAGGGGTGGCCGCATGCGGCCACCCCTCCGTCAGCGTGACGTGGACTCAGGCGCTCTCGATGGCGTCCGCCTCGTCGCCCTTCTCCCCGTCGCGGCCCTTGCCGCCCTTGCGGGTGGCCCGGCGCTGCTGCCGGGGCAGCGGGGTGGGCGGTGGCGGCGGCGTGGGAGCCCCGCCCAGGATCAACTCGGCGAACGTGGCCATCGCCTCGTCGAGCTGGGTGGCGTTGCGCCGCTCGGACTCCGCGTTGGCCTCGCGCACCATGCTGTTCACCGCGCCGGTGTCCGGGCGGTCGGCCAGCGTGCTGTCGATCCGGTCGAGGTGGGTCTCGACGGCCCGGTTCAGCTCGGAGATCTTCGACAGGACGTCGGAGTCCACCTCGCGCAGACGGGTGTCCACGGCCTCGTTCAGTTCACCGATCCGGCCGAGGACGCTGTCGTCGACCTTCTCCACCCGGCTGTTGACGTCCTGCACACGGCGGGAGAGCTGTTCCAGGCGCTCGGCCAGGGCGTCCAACTTCTCGGTCGGGTCGACGGCCGGGCGCTCCAGCAGGCTGTCGAGCTTGCGCTGGACCTCGTCCCGCGTCTCGCGCAGCTGCTCGCCCAGGGTCTCGCGGCTGGTCTCCACGCTGGCGCGCACGGCCTCGGACGACGAGGTGACCTCGCCGCGCACGGTCTCCGCGGACTCCGTGACGTGCCGCTGGAGCGCGTCCTTGGTCCCGTCGAGGTGCTCGTGCACACCCTCGTCGACCTCGTCGATGCGGCTGCGCAGCGACAGCTCGAGGCCGTCCATCCGCTCCCGCACCGGGCCGTGCACGGCGGCGGGCATGTTCTCCAGCCGGGTGTCCTGCTTGTCCAGGTGCAGGCCCAGGTCGTCCAGGCGCTTGTGGATGTGGCCGAGGCGGTCCTCCAGGCCGTCCATCCGCCCCGCGACGCCGTCGAAACGGCCGGAGACCCCGTCGAGGCGACCGTCGAGCTGGGCGAACGGCTTCGCCAGCTTGTCCACCAGGCCGTCGACCGCGTGCAGCAGCCCCGAGATCGCCGCGTCCTGGGACTCCAGCTTCGACAGCGCCTCGTCCAGCCTCTCGGCGAGGACGCTGACCTCGGTGCGGTCGGGCAGTTCGGACAGTCGCTTGCGGACCGAGCCCAGCGACTCCAGGGGGGACAGTCGAGCGTGGATCTCGTCCAGCGCGTCGAAGACCTGTTGCTGCTCGCTGTCGCGGATCTCGGCCGCTCGCGTCAACATCGAGCGCATCCGGTCGAACGACAACGCTGAGTGGTTGTTCTCGTTCACGGCGTGGGTGACCTTCGTCAGGGGGCGGGGGCGACACAGCGAGCCTAACCAGTCGGTGGCGCTACCGGAAAGGACCCCCAGCGATAACGCGATTACTGGGTGTAGAGGACCGCGTCGTCACGGAGCGGTACCGCGACGACCTGCCTTCTTCGGTTGTGTCCTCAGTGTAGGGAATGCCCCCCGACGGATGGTGCTGCCCGCGCACGTGGCAGGCGCTAATGATCAACAGCTACGCGCCGTGTCTACCACGCGGAATCACCGCCAGCCAGCCACCACGCCGAGCGACCGCCGTTCGCGGAGGTGCCGGACCGGGCGGTGAGCGGATCGGGCGGCGGAGCTGGCCCCGGTGGCAGGGTGATGGACCATCAGCCACTCCTTCGAGGCACCACACAGGTCCGACCCAGCGACCTTCCCCTCGCCGTCGGCGACCAGGCTGATCTCACGGGGCGCGGGGCCGCTGGTCCACGCCGATACATTGGGGCCATGTCGACGCCGCTGACGTCGGAGAACCTCCGACTCGCCCCGAAAGTCGTGCTGCACGACCACCTCGACGGTGGTCTGCGGCCCCAGACCCTGATCGACCTCGCGAAGGAGACCGGGTACGAACGCCTCCCCAGCACGGACGCCGGCACCCTGGCGACCTGGTTCCGCGAGAGCGCGAACTCCGGTTCGCTGGAGCGCTACCTCGAGACCTTCGCGCACACCGTGGGCGTCATGCAGACCAGGGACGCCATCACCCGCATCGCCGCCGAGGCCGCCGAGGACCTTGCGGCGGACGGAGTCGTCTACGCGGAGGTGCGCTACGCGCCGGAACAGTCCCAGCAGAAGGGGCTGGGGCTCGACGAGATCGTGGAGGCCACCCAGGAGGGGTTCGCGCTCGGCGTGTCCCGTGCCGCCGCGGCCGGACGCACGATCCGGATCGGCACCCTGCTGTGCGGGATGCGCCAGGCGGACCGTTCGCAGGAGATCGCCGAACTCGCGGTCCGCCACCGGGACTCCGGGGTCGTCGGTTTCGACATCGCCGGCCCCGAGGCCGGTTTTCCCCCCACCCGGCAGCTCAGCACCTTCGAGTACCTCCGCCAGGAGAACATGCACTTCACCATCCACGCCGGCGAGTCCTTCGGGCTCCCGTCGGTGTGGGAGGCGGTGCAACGCTGCGGGACGGAGCGGCTCGGGCACGGGGTTCGCCTCGCCGACGACGTGACCGTGGGCGAGGACGGCTCGGTGAAGCTCGGCGAGGTCGCCTCCTACGTGCGCGACCGGCGGATCGCGCTGGAGATGTGCCCGTCGTCGAACCTCCAGACCGGTGCCGCCGCGTCCCTGGAGGAGCACCCGTTCCCCCTGCTGGCCGCGGAGCGGTTCCGGGTGACGGTCAACACCGACAACCGCCTGATGAGTGACTGCACGGTGTCGAGCGAGTTCGGGCTGCTCGTCGAGGCGTTCGACTACGGCTGGGAGGACGTGGAGCGCTTCACGCTGAACGCCGCCAAGGCCGCCTTCATCGACTACGAGGACCGCCGCAGCCTCATCGACGACGTCCTCGTCCCCGCCTACCGCGAGCTGGTCGGAGACGCCGGCTGACACGTCCGCTCCGGCACGGGCCGGAGCCGTGCGGAACGACGAGGGGGACGTCCGTCGCGGACGTCCCCCTCGGGTCCCGGTGGTGCTGGCGGATCAGCCCTCGTTGCGGTGCAGTCGCTCCTCGAAGCCGGCGACGAGGTCGCGCCAGGCCGCCTGTTCCTTCTCGTACGGCGGGCTCGGTGCGAGCCGGGTGGGGTCCGGGCGCAGCGCGAAGGACACCAGCCACCCCAGGCTGGTCGAGGGGGCCAGCGCCTCGGCGGCCGCGTCGTCCCCCGCCCAGTCGGCCGCGTCGGTGAGGAGTTCCACGGCGAGTTCCAGCTGGTTGGCGTCGATGCCCTCCGGGCCCTCGGCGAGTTCGTCGTCGAGCCCGACGAGGGTGTAGGTGTTGTCGCCGTCGACGTCCTCGATCACCAGCTCGCCCGCCGAGGACTTCGCGAGCACCTCCGGCCAGGTGGACACCTCGGCGAGGTCACCGCCCACGGCGGGCGTCTCGGTGGTGCCCTCGTCGGGAGTGGGGCCGGCGGAGCGGATGTGGGCCAGCAGGGCCTCGGTGGAGGGGAACACCTCGATGGTGCCCTCCGCCCCGAGGAAGACCGGCTCGTCGCCGAGGTAGCAGCGCAGGGTGTACCAGTCCCCGCTCGCGGTCACGATCCGGATCGGGTCGATCCCCACTTCGCGCCAGAATCCGAGTTCTCCCGGGTCGGCGTCCGGTTCGACACCGGCACCGGCCTCCTCGGCGGGGGCCAACTCGACCGAGGGGTCCTTGGGGGTCACCGGTTCCGACGCGTCGACGGTGACCTCCGCGTCCTCGTCCGACGACTCCTCGTCCTCGGAGGGGAGCTCGGCCGAGGCCCTGGCCACCGCCTCGGCGTCGACCTCGGGAGTCGCGACGACGCCGTCCACGGCGTCCAGCACCTCGTCCCACCGGCTGACGACCACCCGCGCCAGGTCGGTCCACAACCGTTCCCCGTCCCGGCCGGAGAACTGCACCGTGCCCTGGTCCAGCACGGAGAAGCCGGGGGAGGCGTCGAGCACCTCGTCGACGACGTCGAGTTCGCAGACCGCCGCGAGCGACCGGAGGATGGAGACGATGTCGGCCAGTTCACCCAGCACCCAGGTGTCCGGCTCCTGCGCGACGAGCTCCGGCACCCCGACCAGGTCGAACTGGTGGTCGGCGTCGGGCAGCAGCTCCCGTGCCGTCAGTTCGGGAACGACGTCCCACGCCGGGTGGTCCAGCAGGTCGTGGTCGGCGTCGGAACGGATGAAGGCCGCCAGCTGGGCACTGTCGGGGAAGAGGTAGAGGTCCTCCTCGTGCCCGAGGAACGCCTCCCACTCCTCGCCGTCCTCGCGCCAGCGAGGAGCCCACAGCGTCACCATGTCGCCCTGGGTGAGTCCGAGTTCGATCGGAACGATGTCCTGCGCCATCGGCTACCTTCCGGTGCGCCGGCCGCGGCTCCAACAGCGCAGCCGGGAACGTCTCGCCTCGCGGCAGCCTACGGGTTTCCCCCGCCCGTTCGCTCACCGGTCCGGGTGCCGGGTCCGGGAGGTCCGCCGTGGCGGTCCTGGCCGCGCGGGTCCTGCTCCGATGGGGGGAGCTGGGGTTGGGCCGGTTGGCCTGGCGGCGGCCATCCGCCCGCTCCAGGGCCGGCGGTGGGCCTCCCC
>NZ_AGVX02000317.1 GCF_000239155.1 Actinoalloteichus spitiensis RMV-1378 | reverse complement strand
GGCCCGCCTATCCGGTTGCCCTGCCGAACCGGGGGTTGGCCAGCCCGGTCCCCCGTGGACGGGGCGGGCGGGGCCACCGGCCCGCGAGGGCGCGGTGGTGTCGGCCCGGTCCTCGGTTCGGCCAGCCCTTTCCGGTGCACCGGCAACGGCGCGCGGCCGTGGTCGCCCGGCGCTCCGTGCGACGCCGTGGCCGCCGGTGCCGCTCAGTCCTCCGCCACCAGGTGGCGGGTGAGGTCGAACAGGCGGCGGGCGTCGCCGGGGTCGAGGGAGCTGAGGCCGAGGTCGACGGGCTTGGTCCGGTCCCAGGCGATGAGCCGTTGGTCGGAGGGTTCGTCGATCAGCCTGATGATGGGGGCGATGCTCGTGGACACGGACCGGGCGAAGAGCGCGCCCATCACCGCCATCAGGGCCTTGGCCGGTTGCGGGACGCCGTTGAGCCCGCTGTTGGTGTAGCCGGGGTGGACGAGGACGAAGCGAGTGCGCCCGTCCGGGTGGTTGAGCGGGTAACCGACGCCGAGGAGGTCGTTGGCGCGGCCGCCCTGCAGGGTCGCCCGCAGGATGCCCCAGCCGTTCCGGAGCGTGAGGTCGTCCCAGTGCGGCCGCCCCTTGGTCATCCCGGTCCCGCCGATGCTGAGGATCACCGGGTTGTCACCCTGTTCGAGCAGGTCGGTGAGGCCGTAGCTGAGCAGCAGGCGGCTGACGTAGTAGAGCGAGAAGACGCCCTCATGCCCGTCGGGGGTTTCGACCCTGCGCCGGAACGGCACCATCGCCGACAGGACGAGGGCGTCCAGGGAGTCGTGGCGTTCGCGGATCTCGGCGATCACCCGCCGGTTCTCGGCGACGGAGGTCAGGTCGGCCCGGATGACGTGCGCCCGCTCGCCCGCCCCCATGGTCGATGCCTCCTCGAGGAACCGCCGGGCGCGTTCGGGGTTCCGGCCCACCACGGTCACCCGCGCGCCGGCCGCCAGGTAGTGCCTCGCCAGTCCCGCACCCATGCCGGTGGTGCCGCCGGAAACGACCAGATCCTTGACCATCGTCACCCCAAAAGTCATCAGTTGATGACTTTGTACGCTAGTCAGAACCGGCGCAGCTTGTCAACACTTGATGACTTACGGGAGGGCGCGGTGACCGAGCCCCGCAGAAGGAACCGTTCGGCGACCAGGCAACGCCTTCTGGCGGCCGCCCGGCACCGGTTCGCCAAGGAGGGCTACGAGGCCGCCAGCGTGCGGGACATCGCGGCGGACGCCGGGGTGGACGCGGCCCTCGTCTTCCGCTACTTCGGCTCGAAGAAGGGGCTTTTCGAGGAGGCCGCCGCCACCACGACCCCGACGGGGCTGCTCGACGGGCCACCGGAGGAGCTGCCCGCCCGCCTGCTGCACTCGCTGCTGTTCGAGGACTGGTCCGCGTACGCCGGCGAGCACCCCCTGGTGGCGATGCTGCGCTCCTCCGCGCACGACGAGGCCCGGGACCACCTGCGGGAGGAGCTGTGCGGCACCTACGTGCGCGCCCTCGAACGGCTCTCGGACGCGCCGGACGCCGCACTGCGGGCGGAGCTGTTCAGCGCCTGGATGCTCGGCATCGGCGTCCTGCGCTCCGTGGTGGGCACCCCCGCCGTCAGCGCGGCGACCCCACCGGATCTCGCCCCGCACCTCGCCGCGGTGGCATCGGCCCTGTTCGAGCGCCCGGTCGCCGGCTCGCCACCCCCACCGCCGGCGGCCACCGACGACCCCGGAGCTCCGGACTGAGCGACCGGAGCGGCCCGCGACCGCGATCGCTGGAGCCCCGGCGACGAACCTGCCCGCCGCCGGGGACGCGGCGGGGATCGCGCCCGCCACGTTCCCCTGGATCAGGCGCTCGGCACCGCCTCGTCGCCGGGAGGCGGAGCGTCCCCCTCCCGGCGCGCGGAGACCCGGAAGGCACGCAGTTCCCGGTTGCGCAGTCCGATCCACAGCACGCCCGCCACGCACAGCAGACCACCGGACACCAAGGTGAACGAGGCCGAGGTCAACCCCGTGACCACGCCGGCCCTGGCGTTGCCGAGGTCCGGTCCCGCCGCGCCCACCACGTGTTCCGCCGAGGAGACCCGCCCCCGGAGGCCGTCGGGGGTCGCCAGCTGGATCAGCGCTCCCCGCGAGACCACCGACACCGTGTCGGCGGCACCGGCGACGACGAGCACGGCCAACGCGAGCCACAGCGGGCCGACCAGCCCGAAACACGCGAGCGCGACCCCCCACCCGCCGGCCGCCCACAGCTGGACCAGCCCGGGACGGTCCGCCCGGGTGACCAGGCCCGACAGCAGGCCAGCCGCGACTCCCCCGACGGCCACGGCGGACAGGAACAACCCGAGCGTCTCCGGGGCTCCCCCGAACCGCACCTCGTTGACGACCGGGAAGAGCGCGACCGGCATCGCCAGCAAGGTGGCGAACAGGTCGGTGCCGAACGCACCGCGCACGACGGGCGCCCGGACGATGTGGCGCACCCCCTCGACGACCGACCGGACACCCGGCCGGTGCTCCTCCGCGCCCTGGGGCGGCAGCGACGGGAGCCGCAGGACGGCCCACAGCGAGACGAGGAAGGCGGCTGCCTCGACGGCGTAGCAGGCCGTCAGGCCCCACCGGCCGATGACGAGGCCGGCCACGGCGGGCCCGAGGAGCATCGCGGCCTGGAAGCTGAGGTGTTGCAGGGCGATCCCGGCGGGGACGAGGTCGCGGGGCAGCAGCCGGACCGGGAAGGTGCGCCGGGCGGGGGCCCCGAGCGCGGAGACCGCCGACTGCGCGGCGACCAGGCCCAGCAGGACGGGCAGGTTGGCCAGCTCGACGAGCGCCTGCCCGACGAGACCGAGGACGGCGGCCAGCTGGGCGAGGGTCGTCCAGCGCACGAGGGTGCGGCGGTCCAGCGCGTCGGCCAGGGAGCCGCCGACCACGCCGAACACGACGAGCGGGATGGCGGAGGCGAGCCCCACGAGGCCGGTCCACACCGGGCTTCCCGTCATCCGCCACACCTGGAAGAGCACGGCGACCACCGTCATCTGGTGGCCGAGGGAGGTCAGCGACGTCCCCACCCAGAGCCGGCGGTAGGCGGCGCTGGCGGCGAGGGGGCGGAGGTCGACCAGGCCCGATCTCCGACTCATCGCCCGAGGCCGCCGCGGCTGGTCCGGGGCGCCTCGCCGGCCTCCGAACGCCACTCCAGGTGGTCGAGGACACGGGCGTGGAAGCCACGCTCGGCCAGCCTCGCCCGCATCGCCGACACGTACCCGGCCAGGCCCATGGGGAGCTCCGCGTCGAGCTCGGCGCAGGCGTCCTCGGTGGCGTTCCACTCCGCCTCGAGGAAGGGCAGCAGGTCACGGGCGCGGTCGGTGAGGTGCACGACCCGCGTCCGGGCGTCCTCCCCCGGCTCGGTGGTCACCAGCCCCTCGGACCGCATCGCGGTCACGGTCTGGCTGACCGCCGAGTGCGTCCGGCCCAAGCTGCGGGCCAGGTCGCGGATGGTCATCGGCCCCTGGTGGGCCAGCCGGATGAGCGGGTAGGCGAACCGGGGGCGCACCCCGGCCAGCCCGTGGTCGGCGTAGAGGCGCGCGATCTCCTCGTCCATGTCCTGCTGGAGGGCGAGGAGCTCGCGCCAGTAGCCGCGCGTGGTGGGATCCGAAGATGTCACAGCGCTAACATAACAGCGCTGTTGTTTTGGAGGATCACATGAACCGCGAACCAGGCCCCGGCGACAACGGGGTTGCGGGGTGGTCACGGCACGGGCCGTTCTGGCCAGGAGTTCGCGGTAGTGGCCGACGTACCGCGCGGTCCTGGGGTTCCGGCCAGCTGTTCCTCCAGCCAGCGCTCGCCCGCACGTCGGAGACGCCGGGCCGCCCGAGGCGCGGGCCCCGCGAGCCGGGGTCGGCAACGCGGTCGCGGAGAAGCCGGACCGACCATCGGCTGGTCGTGTGCGAGAACACCGGACTGAGCGGACTGAAGCCCCTTCGACCTGGAGGTCGGGCACGCCCCGCCGCCTCCGCCCGCTCCCGGGCGCAACCGATCCCCGGCAGGTGCCGGTGGCCGGCGTCCCCGTCGACCCGGTCGAGCAGCGGGGCAGAGCCCGGCTGGTGCGGCCCGGCTGGTCCCTCCGGCCCCCCGGACGGCCGGACCTCACCGGGCGGGGCCTGCCGACCACTCCGCACCGGGGCGGCGTGCCGGAGGCTGACCGGGGCACGGCGCTGGTCGGCGGGCTGACCGTCGACACCGCCGCGACCCCGGGCGGCTCGCTGGGCGCCGCCCCCTCCGCGCCCCTGCGCGCCCGGCTCCGCTCGGTCCTCGCCGACGGCCCTCCGGCACACCCCCTGAACGCGCTCCCCGTCCAACGGCGGTGCCCACCGCCCTCCCGCCTGGCGATGAGGCCGGGGAGCCGCTTCGCCGGCGGGTCGACCGGCCCGCCGGCCCCGGTGCCGGCGCGATCCCTCGTGGGCGGGCCGGCCTGGACCGGGAACGGCAGCGACCACCCGGCCGTGAGCTCCGCGAACCACGGCACCTGTTCGGCAGAGCGGCACGGCCGGTCGTGACGGGGGCCGGAGCCCGGTCAGCAGCCGTGGAACACGTCGCTGTCAGCCCAACCCGTGTTCGCCCAGGTGTCCGGTTCGGCAGGGGTGAAGCCGTCGTAGAGGTCGGCGAGCCGCGCGAGGGCCCAGTTGGTGAACCGGGCCGCACCCTGGGGACAGGTGTGGACCCCGTCCTCGCTGCGGTCGATCCTGCCATCCCGTTCTCTGGCGTACTCCTCTCCCCAGACCCCGGAAGCGTCGAGGTACTCGACGTCGTCGTGGTCGTCCGCGACCTGCCGCGCGGCCTCCCCGGCCGTGGCGAGCTCGTCCACGTGGGGTTCGTAGAACTCGTCCGGCCGGATGGGGGGCATGGACACGAGGAGCAGGTCGGCATCGAGATCAGCCGTGCGCTCCGCGAGGCGCTGGTACGCGGCGCGCTGCTCGTCAGGGGTGCCCCAGTCGTAGGTGGTGATCTGGTAGATCACGACGCCACCCGCCGCCTCCGCGAGATCCGTGCCCAGGCGCTCCCACTGTTCCTCGGCGTTGGGGCCGACCACGTTCCCGCCTCCCGTGGAGGTGGCGTCGATGAACGCCACGCCGCTCTCGGCGAGCCCATGGCGCAGGGCGACCGCTTGCCCGGCGGCCACGGAGTCACCCAGGAAGAGCACGGGCGAGACGCCCACCTCGGCGGCCTGGTGGGATCCGGTCCACCCCCGGCCGCCCGGGTCGTCGCCCGGGCTGGCACCACAGGCGGTGGACGTGACTGCCATGAGCGCGACCGCCGCGATCCCGACCGGTCGTCCCAGCCGGCGTCGGCGGCCCTTCGCAGGTGCGTGAGCTGTTCGTGTTCGCATGCCCCGACTCTCGCGAGCGGGTGTCGCGGCCGTTGGCCAGCCCCGTCGCAGTCGTGTCGCAGAACCCCGTCACCCGCTCCGAGGCACCCCGCCCGCGACAGGTCCCCTCCTAGGATCGGTGGCATGGCCGCTGTCCTGCTTGTTGAAGACGACGCGCTGGTCAGGCGCGGGCTCCAGCTCGCCCTGCGACGTCACGGACACCGCGTCGAGGTCGCCGACGACGGCGAGGACGGTCTGGCCCGGTTCGCCACCGCTGACGTGGACGTGATCGTGTTGGATCTGATGCTCCCCGGCCTCGACGGTTTCGAGGTCTGCCGCCGCGTCCGAACCTCGTCACAGGTACCGATCATCATGCTGACCGCCCGCGGCGACGACTTCGACGTGATCACCGGCCTGGAGGCCGGCGCGGACGACTACGTCGTCAAACCCGTGCGGCCGACCGTGCTGGACGCGCGGATACGTGCTGTTCTGCGCCGTGCGGTGGGCAGCTCGGACGGCGTGCGCGTGCACGGTGGCCTGCGCATCGACACCGAGTCGCTGAGGGTCACCGTGGACGGCCAGGAGGTCAGCCTCACGCCGACGGAGCTGCGCCTGCTGCTGACCCTGTCACGGGCACCTGCACGCGTTTTCAACCGTGAGCAGTTGCTGGAAGAGGTGTGGGAGCAGGGGTACCTGGGTGATTCCCGGCTGGTGGACAACAGCGTCATGCGGTTGCGGGCGAAGATCGAGCGCAACCCCGCGCGTCCGGAGTACGTGCAGACGGTTCGCGGATTCGGGTACAGGTTCGGCCCGGTGTGAGGCCGCCATCGCCACGACGGCTCCTGCGCACCACCACGGGTTTGCGGGGACGGCTGATCATCACCGTCGTCAGCGTCACGGTGCTCGGCGCCACCGGCGCGGCCTGGGCTGGAGTGCAGCGGTCCGCGACGTCGCTGATCGAGATCAACCAGGAGCACCGCACCGAGGACCTGGTCAGCCGGGTCACCCGGGCTGCCCCGTCCGTGCTGTACCCCCCCGATGCCGACGCGCTCGACCAGCTGCGGGGGGAGATCGGGGAGAACTCCCTCGTCGTCCACCAGGACGCGGCCTCCGGAGAGGGCGTCTTCGCGACCGGCACGGCCCTGGTGCCCGCGCAGCTGCGCGAGGCGGTGCGCGCCCAGACCGCCGGGGAACACGGCCACGTGCTGTCGCAGCGCGTGGAGATCGACGGGACTCCGTGGCTGGTGATCGGCGCCCCGGTGGTGGTCACGGAACCCGACGGGGCACGCACCCCCTCGGGGATCGAGGTGTACTCGGCCCACGACCTCACCCCCGTGCGCGACCAGGTTGACGCCCTCGTCCGGGGCGCGGCCACCACGACGGCGGCCACGTTGCCGTTGGCGGTGCTCCTCGCACTGCTCGCCTCGCGGAGCGTGCTGCGCCCCGTCGCGCGGTTGCGGGAGACCGCCCAACACCTGGCACGGGGGGAGCTCGATGCGCGTGTGGAACCGACCGGGGTCGATGAGCTGGCCCAGCTCACCCGCACGATCAACGAGATGGCCGCGTCGCTGCAGGAATCCATCAACTCCATCGCCGCGTTGGAGGAGGGGTCCCGCCGCTTCGCGGCGGACGTCTCCCACGAACTCCGCACCCCCCTGACGACCCTGACCGCCGCAGTCGAGGTCCTCCACGACGTGCTGTCGCGCGCCGAGGCGCCGGGGGTCTCCGACGAGGCGGAGGCGCGGGAGTCAGCGCACCTGGCCGTCGTCGAGACACGGCGCCTGGTGGAACTGGTCGAGGACATCATGGAGATCGCCCGGTTCGACGCCGGTACCGCTCGGCTGCGGTGGGAGCGCACCGACCTGGTGAAGGTGATCAGCGCCTGTGTCCGGCACCGTGGTTGGACCCGTGACGTCGTCATCTCCTCACCGGCCGGCGAGGACGATCGCGAGGTCGTGGCCGATCGCCGTCGCGTCGACGTGGTCGTTGCCAACCTCGTCGGCAACGCGCTCGCGCACGGGGGAGCTCCGGTGCGGGTGGACGTGACGGCCACGGGCGAGGGGGTGACCGTCCGGGTCACCGATTCCGGTCCGGGGATACCGGAGGACGCCCTGCCGCACGTCTTCTCCCGGTTCTACAAGGCGGACACCTCTCGCTCCCGTACGACCGGCAGCGGCCTGGGCCTGGCGATCGCGCGGGAGAACGCCCTCCTCCACGATGGGGCGATCAGCGCGGCGAACCACCCCGACGGCGGCGCCGCCTTCACCCTGTGGCTCCCCCGACGTCCGACGAGAGCCACGTGCCACCTCCGCGACGAGGAGCAGGACCCATGAGACATCGACCGTTCGCCACGGCCTGGGCCGGACTCGCCCTGATCGCGTTGACGAGCTGCGGACCACAGCTCTCGACCGTCGAGGAGGGACCGTCCGCCCCGACCGGGATCGCGGCGGGGACCACCCTCTACTTCCTCGACGATGACGGGCGGCTCACCGCTCAGCACCGTGAGACCGGCCGGCTGGGCACGGTCTCCGAGGCTGTCTCCCTGCTGCTGACCGGCCCCGGTGGTTCCGGGCTGCGCACCGGGATCGAGCCGACGACAGTGACCAGGAACCAGGTGACGGTCAACGGAGAGCTGATGAGCGTGCGGGTACCGGTCTCCTCGGCGGAGGTGAGCGCCGAGGGCATCGACCAGATCGTCTGCACCGCCTTCGCCAGCCGGGTCCAGTCCGGGGGACCGGACCGGACCCGCGTGGCCATCGAGTTCACCGACCGCCCCGAAGCACCGAGGAGCTGCCCCGCCCTCGGCTGAGGTCGCTCCCGGTCATCACTGGCGCGGTCACCACGTCGATGCGCCGGTGTCAGAACTGGTCGGTGTCGATCGGCGGGGCGGACGGTGCGGGCAGCCCGAACCACATCACCAGCAACGCGGCCGAGGAGGCGCCGAACACGACCAGGCCGGTGCGTCCGCGCGCCCACCGGACCCGGAACCGGATCGGGTCCTCCACCAGGCGCTTCGACGCGACGGCCAGCGCGATCGAGATCCCGATCACGAGAGGGGCGTGCGCCCAGTCCGGCAGGGCCGGGTACTGGTGCGCGGGCAGCAGGACGACCACCGGCCAGTGCCACAGGTAGAGGCCGTACGAGATACCGCCGACCCACGTCAACGCGCGCGCCCGCAGAACTCGCACCGGAGGCGGAGGCGTCGTCTCCCCCGCGTTCCGCTCACCAGCGGTCGTCACGGCCGCGCACATGCCGACGAGCACCGCACAGGCGGCCGCGTGCCCGAACAGGCCCCCGGTGAACAGTCCCGGCGTGGCGGTCCCGTCGACGAGCACCCAGAACGCGCCGATCGTCACCGCGAGTGTTCCGACCAGCCACCCGGACAACGTCCGGCGCGCCTCCGCGAGGTGTTGGAACCAGCGGCGGGCGGGAGCCGTGGCCGCCGCGGCACCCAGCAACAGCGAGAACGCGCGGGTATCCGTGCCCGTGTAGACACGCGTGGGGTCGGCGGGGTCGAGCGAGGCGATCATCAGCAGGAGCGAGACCCCGGCACCCGCGACCGCCAGGGTCAACACGGTGCTGTTGGACCTCCCCGGGCCGCACGGCCAGAACCGCCGCACACCCCAGGTCACCGCGCCGATGACGATCGGCCACGCGAGGTAGAACTGCTCCTCGACCGCGATGCTCCACAGGTGCCCGAAGACGCGCGACTGGCCGAAGGCGTCCCAGTAACTCGCGTCCTGGGCCAGCAGATGCCAGTTCACCATGAGCAACTGCGCCCACAGACCGTCGGACAGCGTCGTGGAGACCATGCCACGGTCCGCTACCGGGGCACCGAGCCGCTCCAGCACCCACACGACCGACGTCACTCCGGCCAGCACCAGCGCCAGCGCCGGGAACAGCCGTCGCAACCGCCGCCCCCAGAACGGCACCAGGGCGATCCGGCCCGTGCTCTCGACCTCACGGAGGAGAAGCCCCGTGATGAGGAAACCGGAGAGCACGAAGAACAGGTCCACGCCGAGGAAGCCGCCGGGCATCGCGCCGGTGTGGAACAGCAGCACACCCGCCACCGCCGCTCCGCGCAGCCCGTCCAGAGCCGGGACGTGGGAGGAACCAGGGCCAGTGGGCGGACGGGAGGAGGTCGGGTACGCCGGAGAACGCATGCCCGCGACGGTGCCGCCCCTGGTTCACCGTTCCGCCCCCGTCGCGTCGCGATCCTGTCGCAAGGCCGGCGGCCACGGCACAGGCCAACCCGGGGCCGCCCACGCGGTGGTGCTGCCGCACCGGGTGAGCAGCCTGGGGGGGAAGGGCCCGGTCCAGTGCGGGCGCTCCTCCCAGGAAGGTGTTCGGAGCGCGGGTGCGCGGTTCCCCAGCGCTCCTCCCGGTCCGGGTGGTCGGGTTCGTGCGGGCGCCTTTCGGGAGTTCTCCGGCGCGGCGGACGCGGGCGCTCCACGGTCCGTGACGACCCCCGCGACCGCGTGCGCGGTTCCGCCCGCCGCCCCCGCGACCCGAGGGTGCCCGAGGGCGGGGACCCCTCACGCCGGAGACCTCCGGCTGAACCCGGCACCGGGTGGTCCAGAGGAGCCGGCCAGGTCGGCTCCCGCCTGGGAGCCGAGCAGGTGAGCACACCGCGCCCTTCGCTCGATCTCCGCCCACGACGCGGTCCCCGTGGTGTTCCGCGTCGGCGACGAGGTCGACGGCCCGCCCACAGCCGTGGGGACGACGTGGAACAGCCCCGCCCCCGGAGGAGCAGGCGTGCGAGGGGGCTGGCTACGGCGAACACCGGCGGACCGCCGGCGGCATGTCACGCACCATCGCGAAGTGCCGCTCCGACGACCGCGCCCACGAGGTCTCCACCGGCACGCGCCAGCACCCCGGCCCCGACCGTTGGGGTGGACATCACCCGGCGAGGTCGTGCGCGCACGGGACGCTGCTCGCCTGACGTCGCTGCTGGTGATCCCCAGCCGCGTGGTCGGGAGCGGCTGGAACTGGCCGGCCACCCGTTCAACACGCGCCGTGCCCTCGAACGCCGACACCGGGGCTCTGGGGGTGGGGCCGTTCGACGTGGTGCCCGGCACCGCAAGCGAGGTGCCACCCAGCACCGCGCTCACCGCCGCCTGCGGAACCGCCCTCGGTTCCCGCAGGTCAGGCCGCGTTTGTGGGCGCAGTAGGGTTCGAACCTACGACCCCTCGCTTGTAAGGCGAGTGCTCTCCCACTGAGCTATGCGCCCGATCGACGCTGGACAGGTTACCGCCCGTCCAGCGCCAGTCGGTCATCAGGCCGGCAGCGCGGCGATGGCCTTCTTCCAGGCTTCCTGGTCACGGGGCTCGCCCGGCTGGTTCACCTCGGCGAAGCGGATGACACCGGCCTTGTCGATCAGGAAGGTTCCCCGGTTGGCCAGGCCACCGGCCTCGTTGAAGACGCCGTAGGCCTTGGCGACCTCGCCGTGCGGCCAGAAGTCCGAGAGCAGCGGGAAGGTGTAGCCCTGCTGCTCGGCCCACGCCTTGAGGCTGAACGGCGTGTCCACGGACACGCCCAGCACCGTCACATCGGCGTTCTGGTACTCCTGGAACTCGTCCCGCACCTGGCACAGCTCGCCCTGGCAGAGGCCGCTGAACGCGAACGGGTAGAAGACCAGCAGCACGTTGCTCTGGCCGCGGAACGACGACAGGGTGACCTGCTGCTTGTTGTAGTCGTTGAGCGTGAAGTCCGGGGCTTCCGAACCGACGTCGAGCGCCATGAGGCCGCCTTCCGAGGTCGAGGGGATGCGGTGGGGCACGTCGAACCGACGCGCCCCAACCACCCTAGTCATCGTCCCCGGCGGCCGATGTTCACCGCTTCGGGCGGACCAGGCGCGTCGCGGACCATTCGCCCGGCAGGCTCAGCGTCGAGGTCTGCGACAGGCCGGCCGTCGTCACCGCCTCGGCGACGACGGAGGGCTCCACGTGCCCGTCACGGCCCGTCTTGGGCGTCAGCACCCAGATGAAGCCGTTGTCGGCGAGGGGTGAGGTCGCGTCGACGAGTGCGTCGTCGACGAGATCCCCGTCACCATCCCGCCACCACAGCAGGATGACGTCCACCACTTCCTGGGCGTCCTCGTCGAGCAGCTCACTGCCACTGCGTTCCTCGACCGCCGCACGAAGGGCGTCGTCGACGTCCTCGTCCCAACCGATCTCCTGGACGACCATGTCGGGCTCGATACCGAGCTTTTCGGCGACACCGACCTTTGCGGCGTCTCCCGCGGCGACCACGGCTTCCTCACTCCTCCAAGTCGTGTGGTTGCGACGGCCGGCAGGCCCCCGCACACGTGCTGTTGCGATCGTTGCGATCCCTGGCCACTTTTTCAAGCGGCGGGTCCAACCTAGTGCGGTTACTTCACCACAACTACCCACCGGTAGTAGTGACGCCACGCGCGGGTAACGAGGAAGATGGTGGAGGATGGGACAGTTGGGTGAATCCCAATGACCAGGACTGTCGACGTTGGCGAGGAGATCCCTTGGCCCCGCAGAGCAACGGCAAAGGTGCCGCGGACGCCCCCCAGCGGGTACGTGTCATCCGTGACGGCCTTGCCGCACACCTTCCGGACATCGACCCGGAGGAGACCACCGAGTGGCTCGAAAGCTTCGACTCGGTGCTCTCCGCCGCTGGTAAGCAGCGTGCCAGGTATGTGATGTTGCGGCTACTCGAGCGGGCTCGGGAGAGCGGCGTCGGGGTGCCGCCGCTGACGAGCACCGACTACGTGAACACGATCCCGACCGAGGTCGAGCCGTGGTTCCCGGGTGACGAGGAGACCGAGCGCCGCTACCGGGCCTGGCTGCGCTGGAACGCCGCCATGACCGTGCACCGCGCCCAGCGACCGGGGGTGGGTGTCGGAGGACACATTTCGACGTACGCCTCATCGGCGACGCTGTACGAGGTCGGCTTCAACTGGTTCTTCCGGGGGAAGAACCACCCCGGCGGGGGCGACCACATCTTCATCCAGGGCCACGCCTCGCCCGGCATCTACGCCAGGGCGTTCCTGGAGGGCCGCCTGTCCGAGGACCAGCTCGACGGCTTCCGGCAGGAGTTCTCCCACGCCGGCCCCGGCGGCGGGCTGCCCTCCTACCCGCACCCCCGGCTGATGCCGGACTTCTGGGAGTTCCCCACGGTCTCGATGGGCCTGGGCCCCATGAACGCCATCTACCAGGCGCGGTTCAACCGCTACCTGCACGCCCGGGGCATCAAGGACACCTCCGACCAGCAGGTCTGGGCGTTCCTCGGCGACGGCGAGATGGACGAACCGGAGTCGCGGGGTCTGATCCACGTCGCCGCGAACGAGGGCCTGGACAACCTCAACTTCGTCATCAACTGCAACCTGCAGCGGTTGGACGGCCCGGTCCGGGGCAACGGGAAGATCATCCAGGAGCTGGAGTCGTTCTTCCGGGGCGCCGGCTGGAACGTCATCAAGGTCATCTGGGGTCGGGAGTGGGACGGCCTGCTGCACGCCGACAAGGACGGCGCGCTGGTCAACCTCATGAACACCACCCCCGACGGTGACTACCAGACGTACAAGGCCAACGACGGCGCCTACGTCCGGGAGCACTTCTTCGGCCGGGACCCGAGGACGAAGGAGCTGGTCAACGACTTCTCCGACCAGCAGATCTGGAACCTCAAGCGCGGTGGGCACGACTACCGGAAGGTCTTCGCGGCCTACCAGGCGGCGGCCAACCACCACGGCCAGCCGACGGTGATCCTGGCCAAGACCATCAAGGGCTACGGCCTCGGCCCGTCCTTCGCCGGTCGCAACGCCACGCACCAGATGAAGAAGATGACCCTGGACGACCTCAAGCAGTTCAGGGACAGCCTGCGGATCCCGATCAGCGACGAGCAGCTCGAGGCCGACCCGTACCGCCCGCCGTACTACCACCCGGGCAAGGACTCGCCGGAGATCCAGTACCTGCTCAAGCGCCGCCAGGAGCTGGGCGGGTTCCTGCCGGAGCGCCAGGTCAAGGCCAAGCCGCTGGTGCTGCCGGGCGACAAGGTCTACGACGTGCTCAAGCGGGGTTCGGGCAAGCAGGAGGTCGCCACGACGATGGCGTTCGTCCGGCTGCTGCGCGACCTGGCCAAGGACAGCGAGGTCGGCCCGCGCCTGGTGCCGATCATCCCGGACGAGGCCAGGACCTTCGGGATGGACTCGATGTTCCCGACCCAGCGGATCTACAACCCGCAGGGCCAGATGTACACGTCCGTGGACGCCAAGCTGATGCTCGCCTACCGCGAGAGCGAGCAGGGCCAGATCCTGCACGAGGGCATCAACGAGGCCGGCTCCACCGCGTCGTTCACCGCCGCCGGCACGTCGTACGCGACGCACGGCGAGAACATGATCCCGATCTACATCTTCTACTCGATGTTCGGGTTCCAGCGGACCGGCGACGGGCTGTGGGCGGCGGCCGACCAGATGGCGAAGGGCTTCGTGCTCGGCGCCACCGCCGGCCGCACCACGCTGACGGGTGAGGGCCTCCAGCACAACGACGGCCACTCGCTGTTGCTGGCGGCGACGAACCCGGCCGTGGTCGCCTACGACGCGGCCTGGTCCTTCGAGCTGGCGCACATCGTCAAGAACGCGTTGCAGCGGATGTACGGGGAGAGCGAGGACTACCCGAACGGGGAGGCGATCTTCTACTACCTCACCGTCTACAACGAGCCGTACCAGCAGCCGGCCGAGCCGGAGAACCTGGACATCGACGGCCTGCTCCGGGGTCTGTACCGCTACGCGGACGCCCCGGCCGGGGAGGGCCTGCCCGCGCAGATCCTCGTCTCCGGGGTGGCGATGCCCTGGGCGCTGCGCGCCCAGGAGATCCTCGCCGAGGAGTACGGGGTGCGGGCCGCGGTGTGGTCGGCCACCTCGTGGTCGGAGCTGCGCCGCGAGGCCGTGGAGACCGAGAAGGCCGCCCTGCGCGACCCGGGTTCCAGCCGGCACGTGCCGTACGTGACCAAGGCCCTCCAGGGGGCCTCGGGGGGCCCGGTGGTGGCGGTGTCCGACTGGATGCGTGCCGTGCCGGACCTGATCCGCCCCTGGGTGCCGACGGACATGCTGACCCTGGGCACCGACGGGTTCGGGTTCTCCGACACCAGGCCGGCCGCGCGTCGCTTCTTCAACGTCGACGCCGAGTCGATCGTGGTGGGCACGCTGTTGGCGCTGGCCAGGCGCGGCGACCTGGACTACTCGGTGGCGGCGGAGGCCGCGCGCCGGTTCCAGATCGACGACGTGCAGGCCGCCGGTCCGCAGACCTCGGACCCGGGGTCCGCCTGATCCCACCCACTGATCGCACTGAGTGATCGGTGCGCTACACTGTGCAGCAGAAGCCCCCTCGGGCGCACGGAGTCCGAGGGGGTTTCGCCATGTTCGGGCCCGGACGCGCCGCCCCGCGGGCGGACCGGCGCGCGTTCGTCCCAGTAACCGGGAGAACCGTGTCCGGTGCCGGCCACTTCCGGCGACCGGCCGAAGTGGACCGGGGCCTGCGGCCCCAGCTCCAGGGCCAGGCCCAGTAGCCGGGAAGCTGCCGCCGGCCGGAGACCCAGGGACACCGGGGCGGCCCGCCCGCCCAACTCCAGGGAACGGTCGTCGGCGACCGCGTGGCCCTCGGGCCAGGGCATCGTGCCGCGATCGTGACGGACCGCACCACCCGAACGGCCGGCCGCGCACGGGCGGAGCCTGACTCGCACCCGCCCCGCCCGTGCCGCCGTGTCAGGAGTGCGGCCAGACGAGCCGGGTGGGCCGCACGATCGCGGCGAGCCGGCGGGCTTCCTCCGGCGTCCCACTGGAGGCGAAGAGATTTCCGTTGGGGAAGGCCAGCAGCGAGGAGTCGCCCAGCGACATCCCCCAGTACCGGACCGAGGACGGGTCGGGGTCGACCGTGGAGCGGTCCGCGTCGCACAACGCGAACACCCGAGGCGCACAGGCCGCGAGTTGCCGAGCCGTGGGGACATCCCCGCCGAACCAGCGACGACCCAGCCAGGCCAACGAGCGGTGGTGTGATCCGCGTCCCGCACGCCAGGCTGAGTGCGCCAGCCCCGATGGCTGCGCGAAGATCTGGTGATGCGTGAAGGGGAGATCCGACCCATGGCTGACCGCACCGACCCGTCGGCACTGCGTTGGTTGATCGGCGTGGAGCTCGCCAACTACCGGCGGCAGACGGGACTCTCGCTGTCGAAGGTGGCCGCTCAGCTTCCGTTCACGAAGTCGAAGCTCGCGCACATGGAGAGCGGCAACCACCAGCAGTACCCGGACGACGTGGCCACGGTCCTCGCCTCTACGGGGTGCCGCAACGGGACATCGACCGCTTGTGCTCGCTCGCGGGCAGCTCGGACAGCCGCGCCTGGTGGGCACCCTGGTCCCACGTCGTACCCGACTGGTTCCGGACGTTCGTGGGCCTGGAGGGTCTCGCCTCAGCAGAGTTTATCTACGAGCCGACCGTGATCCCTGGGCTCCTTCAGACCGAGGAGTACGCACAGGAGTTGACTCGAGCGACAGGCTTCGTTCGAGCCGACCACAATGAGCGCTTCGCGGAGTTCCGACTCGCACGCGCTCAGCGCCTGACAGCAGCAAACCCGCTCCGGTGGCATGCGGTGATCAGCGAAGCAGCCCTGAGGCTAAAGGTCGGTGAGACCGCTGCGCAGAGGGCGCAGTACCACCATCTACTCACGATGGCTGCTCGATCCAACATCACCCTCCAAGTCCTCACGCCCGAGTGTGGCCCTCATGCTGCTCTCGTCGGGCCGTTCTGCGTACTGGACTTCGAGTTGGCACGATCGGTCGCGTACGCCGAGCACCTCGATGGCGCTGTCTACAGTCAGGACTTCGACCAGGTGAAGACCTTTAAGATGGCCGCAGAGAGCCTGCGTGAGACCGCGCTCTCCCCGGACGAGTCCATCGCCCTTATCACCTCGCTGATCAGGGGCTAGACGCTTGGAGGCCGTCATGCCACATCAGGACCTGAGAGACGCCTGCTGGCGAACATCTAGTTACAGCACGAACAACGGGAACTGCGTCGAAATTGCTGGTGGCGCGGACTGGGCGGCCATCCGGGACTCCAAGAACCCGGACGGCGGCGCGCTCCTCCTCGACCACGCCCAGTACCGGAGCTTCATCCGCTCCGTCAAGCGCGGCTGACCGAGTCCACCTACGACATCCGCTGGGAAGCTGTTGCCCGCGCATCAGGGGCAGGAGCGCGACCGAGAACGCACGATACGGGCTTCCCGGCGGCGGTCCTGCTGCCGCACACTGGGATACGCCCTGCCCGCACCGCGCCCCGAACGGCGAAGCCACGGTCGCGCCAGCGACACCCCGCTGACGAGGCCGGTCTCGCAGCAGGAAGGACGGCAGCCGACATGCATCCCCTCCAGCTCCCCACCGCACGGTGGCGGAAGTCCAGCCACAGCGCCAACAACGGAGTCTGCGTCGAGATCGCCACCGGCACCGGCTGGGCCGCCATCCGCGACTCCAAGAACCCCCACGGCGGCACACTCCTCCTCGACCACGCCCGCTACCAGGACTTCCTCCGCTCCCTCAAGAACACCTGACCGAGCATCCACTTCCGGGGCAGCAGGGAAGCCGTTCCCCATCCGGCGCTGAGGCGGGCGAGACGAGGACCGGCAGCACCCCGTGACGCCGAGGCCGTCCGTCGCGCCCTGTTCCGGGACCGCCCGCGCCCTCGTCGGCTTCCGCCGCGAACACCGGGGGAACGCCGCACGCCCGTCCCGCATCCTCCCTGGTCGTCCATCCTCAGTGGACTCGCTATGTGCGCGGCGGCATCCCGGCAGGCCAGACTGGCCGCCGGCTCGCCCCTGGGCCACGAGCGGAAGGCGGACGACAGTGACCGAGACGACGACACGACCCACCGAGACGATGGTGCCGACACTGCCCTGCGTCTCCGTGGACGAGACGGCGGACTTCTACCAGGCGATCGGCTTCACGATCACCTTCCGGCAGACCAAGCCCTACGTCTACCTGGCGATGCACTGGGGCGGGGTGGAGGTGCACTTCGGTTCCGCGCCACCCGGCACCGACCCGGCCCGGGAGGACGCCGGCGGTTGCCTGGTCATGGTCGACTCGGTCGCCCCCTACCACGAGGCCATCACCCAGGCCATGCGCCGGGCCTACGGGAAGGTGCTCGCGAAGGGGCGGCCCAGGATCACCCGCTACCGGCCGGGTGCGACCCGGTTCACCCTGGTCGACCCCACCGGGAACTCGCTCATCTTCATCCAGCGCGACGAGCCGGAGGAACTGGAGTACGGCGGCTCGACGAAGCTGACCGGGCTGGCCAGGGTGTTGGACAACGTCCGGAACTTCCGCGAGTTCAAGAACGACGACCAGGCCGCCGTGCGGGCCCTGCGGTCCTGGCTGCGCCGGCACGGCGACCAGGCCCCGCCGGTGGAGCGGGCGCTCGCCCTGGCCACCCTGGTGGAATTGCTGGTCGCGCTGGAGTCGCACGAGGAGGCCGAGAGCACGATGGCGACGCTGCGGACGATCCCGCTCTCGGAGGAGGAGCGTCGCCGGGTGGAGGCGGAGTTGGCCCACGTGGCGAACCTGAACCGCTGGCTCGACGGGGACGGACCGACCTCCGGCCCGGACACCGGGAAGGCCTGACCCCGGTCACGGGCCAGGGCCGCCCGCCCGGGTACCCGCGCCCGGCACCGACTCGCCTTCGGCCTCCGCGCCGGCGGCGGGTGGTGTGGTGGAAGTGGCGGCCCTGACCGCGTTCCCGGCTCCGCCGGCACGGCGACCACGTCCCGCGCCGGCGGACCGGGTCACCTCGTCGCCGCTCCACTGGGGGCGGCCACGGGGTCGGTGGCCGAGGAGTCGAACGACCGCCGCTCCACCCGACCCCGCGTCCCCAGGGATGACGCAGGCCGTCGGACGACGATCTCACTCTATAGATACTGGTAACTGGCGGTAACACTCTGGTAACACAGAGGGTGTTAAAATCCCTGCCCCCTGTTGACGGCGTTGTCAGCAGGAAACCGATCAGGAGCCCGCCATGGCCGTCCTCTTCCCCACCACCACCTGCGGCACCTCACCCCTGTCCGCCACCGCCGAGCAGACACCCCGGACGACCGACGGCCACCACTGGCGGAAATCCTCCCGGAGCACCAACAAGAGCGCGTGCGTGGAGATCGCGACCGGCCCGCACGGAGCGGCCATCCGGGACTCCAAGAACCCCTCGGGCGGGGCCCTGACCCTCACCGCCACCCAGTACGGCCAGTTCCTGGCCGCTGTGAAGGCGGACCACACGGTGCGCTGACGAACGCCGCCCCCGGGGGCCGTCGCGGACAGCGACGGCCCC
>NZ_AGVX02000318.1 GCF_000239155.1 Actinoalloteichus spitiensis RMV-1378 | reverse complement strand
CACCGCCGGTCGGGGGTGGTCGGTGGGCAGTTCCAACACCGGGAGCCCAGCGAGCCTCTCCCGCCAGTAATCCACCTGGTCTCGCAGGAGGTCCCCGGACACGCGCCGCCGCTGCCAGGCCGCCCAGTCGGCATAGCGGACGGGCAGGCTCGGCATCACTGCTCGGTGGCCCCGGGACGCTGCGCCGTACAGCACACCGAGGTCCCGGACCAACACGCCCGCGGACCAGCCATCGGTGACGATGTGGTGCATCGTCACCACCAACACGTGCTGGCCCGCGACCTCACGAACCAGCAACGCCCGCAGCAGCGGTCCCGACGCCAGGTCGAACGGTCGCGTCACCGCCGTGGACAACACGTCGTGCAGCGTGGCCGGTCGCTCCGACTCCGGTGTTCCGGACAGGTCGACCGTCCGGAGTCCCACGACCTCGTCGGTGGTGATCCGCTGTACGGCGTGCCCGTCGACCGTGGGGAACGTCGTGCGCAGGGCCTCATGACGTCGGAGCAGCGCGCAGAGCGCGTCCTCCAGCGCGGCGGTGTCGAGGTGTCCTGACATCCGCAGCGCGAAGCCCGTGTTGTACTCGGTGCCGCCCGGGGAGAACTCCTCCAGGAACCACAGCCGTTCCTGCCCGAAGGACAACGGCATGCTTCCGGCTCCCTGATCGGTGATCGGGAGGAGGTCCGAGCCTGGCTCGTCAGCCGACGCCTGGTGTGTCCCGACCTCCTGGCGTTCGTCGAGCTCGGCTGCCAGCGCCGCTACCGTCGGTCGGTCGAAGACGATCAGCGGAGACAGCTCGACGCCGAGACGTGCGCGGATCCGGGCGGCCGCACGCATGCTCGTGATGGAGTCCCCTCCCAACCGGAAGAAGTCGTCCTCGACTCCTACCCTGGGCAGCCCCAGCGCCTCCGCCCACACCTCCGCCAGCAGCCGTTCGGTGGCGGTCCGCGGCTCGGTGATCGGGTCGGTGCCGTCGGCAGGTCGGGGCAGCGCCCTCCGATCGAGCTTCCCGCTCGGTGTCAGCGGTGGCTCCGGGAGTGCGACGACGACCGCTGGCACCAGGTACTCGGGGAGCAGGCGCCGCAGGAAGGTACGGAGTTCGAGGTCATCGGGTGGTTCCGCACCCCTCGCGGTGACCACGTAGGCCGTGAGTCGTTCGGCAGCGGTCGCGGTCGCCGGGCTGACGAGGACCGCGGCCTGGGCGATCGAGGGATGTCCGGTGAGCACTGTCTCGATCTCGGCGGGCTCGACTCTGCGCCCCCGGAGTTTCACCTGGTCATCGACTCGTCCGAGGATCAGCAGCCTCCCGTCGGGCAGCCACCGCGCCAGGTCGCCGGTCCGGTACATCCGGTCCCCGGCGGTTCCCCACGGGTCGGCGACGAAACGCTCCGCCGTCAAGGTGGGCGAGGTGTAGCCCCGTGCGACCTGCGCTCCGGCCAGGTACAGCTCACCGCTGACTCCAACGGGAAGTGCCCGCAGCTCCCGGTCCACGACATAGGCCCGGACGTTGTGCGCCGGAGCCCCGATGGCAACGCTGGACGACCCGGTGTCCTCAGGCCGGTAGGTGCCGGCGCTGACCTGCACAGTGGTCTCGCTCGGCCCGTAGACGTTCACGACGGACTCGGCACCGAGTTCGAGGGCACGGTCCGCGAGTTCAGCGGTCAGCACTTCCCCACCAACGAAGAGCTCGCGCACACCGGAGAGGGGTTTCTGGTCGCCGGCCGCCACCGCGAGCTCACGGAGCAGGGTCGGTACCAGTTGGAGGACGGTGATGCCGTCCTCCCTGATCCTCGTCCGGAGCTCTACCGGGTCCAGGGAGATGTCGGGTTCGGCGAGCCTCAGCACGGCGCCCGTGACCAGTGGCAACCACAGTTCCCACTGGGCGGCGTCGAATGTCGCGGAAGTCCTCGCCAGGACACGGTCCGTGTCGAGGTGTCCCGGTCGGTCCCTCATCCAGCTGAGGAGGTTCACCAACGCGCGATCGGTGACCACGACGCCCTTCGGGCGTCCGGTGGAACCGGAGGTGTGTATCAGGTATGCGGGATGGTCCGGGTGCCGTCGGACGTCCGGCTCGGCGGTCGGAAGGGCTGTGTCGAACCGCTGCGGGTGGTCGTCGAGCACGAGAACGTCGCACCCGGCCCCGGGAATCCGGTTCGCGAGTTCCCGTTCGGTGATCACCAGGTCCAGTCGGCTGCCCACCACCATGCTCCTCAGCCGAGCTGGGGGTTGTTCCGAGCCGAGCGGGACGTAGGCTCCGCCTGCCCGCAGGATCGCGAGGAACGTCACGGGTAGCGCCGTCGTACGGTTGAGGAGCACACCGATCCGGTGCTCCGCCCTCACACCGCGCTCGCTGAGGTGGTGTGCGAGCCGGTTGGCCCGAGCCGACAGCTCTCCGTAGGTGAGGCGACCGTCGGAGGCGATGACGGCGAGCTGGTCAGGCGTGCGGAGGCACTGCTCGTTGACCAGTTGGTCAACGGTCATGGAGGGCACGGGACGGGCGGTGTCGTTCCACCGGTCCAGATCCCGTACCTCCGATGCGGTCGCGATGCCGAGTTGGCCGAGTGGTCGGTCGGGGTTGGTGGCGATCTCGG
>NZ_AGVX02000319.1 GCF_000239155.1 Actinoalloteichus spitiensis RMV-1378 | reverse complement strand
CGACCGGCGGGTGCGGGGCCGCCGTGGGCCTTGCCACCGGTACGACGGCCGGCCTCGGTCCTGGTCACCGACGTCGGCCCCGGGGGGCGTCCCAGCGCCGACGCGGGGTGTCGGGACGGCGCCGGACCAGGCGGCGGGGGTCCGCCGCGCGCCGCGCTGCCCCACCCCCGCCGTGTGTCCGCCTCCTGGGCCCGCCGTCAGCCCTCGGTGACGTAGGGGCTCGAGGCGATCTCGGTGCCGTCGGGCAGCGCGGAGATCTCGAAGTCGCCGAACACGTTGGGCACGGCCTTCTGGAGCTGGCGGAGGCACTCGACGGCGAGCGCGCGGATCTCGACGTCGGCGCTCTCGGTGGCCCGCATGGCGATGAAGTGCCGCCAGGCCCGGTAGTTGCCGGTGACCACGATGCGGGTCTCGGTGGCGTTGGGCAGGATCGCGCGCGCGGCCTGCCTGGCCTGCTTGCGGCGCAGCGTGGCGTTGGGCAGGTCGGCGAACTTCTCCTCCAGCCCGGCGAGCAGCTCGTTGTAGGCGGCGACGCTGGCCTCGGCGGCGGCCTGGAACCGGGCGTGCAGCTCGGGGTCCTCGGCGATGACGTCGGGTTCGACCATCGCGGCCTTGCGCTCGGGCACGTACCGCTGGGAGAGCTGCGAGTAGGAGAAGTGGCGGTGCCGGATGAGCTCGTGGGTGAGCGAGCGGGAGACACCGGTGAAGTAGAAGCTCACGGTGCCGTGTTCGAGGACCGACAGGTGGCCGACCTCGAGGATGTGGCGGAGGTAGCCGGCGTTGGTGGCCGTGGCGGGGTTGGGCTTGCGCCACGACTGGTAGCAGGCGCGGCCGGCGAACTCGGCGAGCGCCTCACCGCCCTCGGCGTCCGTCTCCCAGGGCACGTCGGCCGGCGGAGTGAACTCCGTCTTGGCGATCAACTGCACCTTCGGCGACACCAGCTCGGTCACGGCCCAACTACTCCCTCAACGATCGGCTCCGGACCGCTTCCCGATCCGGGCGGCGGCTTGCAGCCCGCCCGGCAGCCTAACCGCCCTGCTCCTGGGGCCTTCGGGGTGGGAGGAGGAGCCCGGGCGGACGGGCGCCCGCCTGGTCCGACCGGCGAACCTCCCCACGATGACATCACCACTCCCCCACGATGACACCATCTATGTGTCATTTCTCCCTTGCATGACATCACTCATGATGTCATAGTGACGTCATGGATCTCTCACCGTACGTCGCCCAACTGAGGAAGGACCTTGCCTCGGCGGCCTCCGCCGGGGACGAGGAGACCAAGCGGGCGGCCACCCTGCTGGCCGGAGCGGTGGAACCCGCCATCCGGCTGGCGTTGATGAACGCCCTCTCCGACCTCGCCGCCGAGGTCACGTCGAACCTGGACGACCACGTCGTCGACCTGCGGATCAGCGGCCGGGACGTCACCGTCGTCGTCACCCCGGTCGGCGGTCCTCCCCGCGAGTCGACCGAGCACCCGAAGTCCGCCCCGCCGCCTCCGCCGCCCCCGCCCCCCGCCGAAGGCGACATCAGCCGGATCACGCTGCGCCTGTTCGACGAGATCAAGTCGAAGGCCGAGCAGGCCGCCGCGACGCAGGGCGTCTCGCTGAACTCGTGGGTCGCCCAGGCCGTGCAGGGGGCGTTGAACGGCCCCTGGAGCGGGCACGGGCACCGGGGAGGTCCCAGGGCCCGGGGTGAGCGGCCCGGCGGGCACGAGGACCAGCGCGGCTCCGGCCGGGACCGGGACGGCGACGGCGGGGTGCACGGCTGGGTCCAGGGCTGATCCCTCCCCGCCCCATCCGCACCGCACACGAGGGGCCGCCGCCGCGCGCCGCCCCTCCAGGCGACGACAACCGTGAGGACGACGATGACGACCGACAGTGACCACAACGGGCAGTCCCGGCGGGCCCGGGCCCGGAAGGTGGAGTTCGAGGCCGACGGGCCCGTGGAGCTGGACATCGGCGTCGCCGACTGCGATGTCACCGTCGAGCTCGGCGGTGACAGCGGCGGCAGCGTCGAGCTGCGCCACGCTCCCGACCGCGGCGCGGGGTGGGCCGGCGGCCTCCTCGACCTCGTGGGCTGGGCCACCGAACGCGCCGAGGAGGACTCGGTCGACCTCGCCGCCACGGCGATCGCGCGCAGCCGGATCGACCACGGCGACAACCGGCTCCTCGTCCGCTCGCCCCAGAGCCCCCCGCTGCGATCGGTTCCGATGTCGCTGCTGGTGCGGGTACCCAGCAGCTCCAGGGTGACCGTGCGCACCGAAACAGGGGACGTCACCGTGAAGGGGGAGGCCGCCGGGCTGGACCTGCGGGCGGGTGCCGGCGAGGTGCACGCCGACGCCGCCGACGGCCGGGTCACCGTCGGCAGCGGTGCTGGCCGCATCCGGCTGACCCGCGTGCGGGGCGAGACGACGGTGCACAGCGGGGCCGGCGAGGTGGACCTCTCCGAGGTGAGCGGCCGGACCGCCGTCCGCACCGGTCTCGGAACGGTGCGGATGGGCACCGTGCGCGGCGACGTCACGGTCCGCACCGGTGCCGGGGACATCACCGTCACCGAGGCCGTCGAGGGCGACCTGCGGCTCACCACCGGCACCGGGCAGCTCCACATCGGCATCGCCAGGGGCGTGCACACCGAACTGGACGTGCAGGCGCCCCTGGGCGGCTTCCGCAGTGCGCTGGCGGTGGCCGACCACCCGCCCTCGGACGCCGAGGTCGGCCTGCGGGTGCGGGCCAGGTCCGGCCTGGGGCGGGTGCACGTGACCAGCACCGAACGCCCCTGACCGTCGACACCCTGCCCCGTACGTGCCCGGTCAGGCCCCGGCCGGAACCGCGAGGGCCCGGGCGAGGGGATCCGCGAGGTCCCCTCGCCCGCCGACGACCACCCCGTCGAGCTCCAACCACTCCGCCATCTCCCGCAGGGCGCCGGCGAGCTCCGCGGCGGTCCTGGCCACCGGGCGGCCCTCCTCCAGGAACGCCCCGGGAACGCGCAACACCCCGGCCGCCCGGTCGGCCTTGAGGTCGACGCGGGCGACCAACGCGCCGTCGAGCAGGAACGGGAAGACGTAGTACCCGTGCACCCTCCTGTTCTCGGGCACGTAGATCTCGATGCGGTAGCGGAAGCCGAACAACCGCTCCGCCCTCTCCCGCCGCCAGATCAGCGGGTCGAACGGGCACAGCAACGCGCGGCCCACCACGCGGCGGGGCACGCTGACTTCCGGCAGGCGGTAGGCCGGCCTGTCCCAGCCCCGCACCTCCACGGTCTCCAGCAGCCCGGCGTCCACCAACTCCGCGACCGCCGGCTTCGACGCCGAGGGCGGCAGCCGGTAGTAGTCGCGCAGGTCCGGTTCGGTGGCGACACCGAGGGCACCGGCCGACCGCAGCACCAGTGCCCGCGCCGCTTCGGCCCGGTCCGGCGGGGTACCCGCGAACGACGACGGGGGCAGCACCCGTTCCGGGAGGTCGTAGCGCCGTTCGAACGACCGCCGGGTGCCGGTGGTCAACGCCCCCACACCGAACAGGTACTCGCACATGCGTTTGGTGTCGCTCCGGTTCCACCACCCGCCGCGTGACCCCGAACTCGCGCCCGTCAGCTCACGTTCGAGCGCGCCCGCGCTGATCGGTCCGAGACGTTTGACGGCGTCGAGCACCTCGTCCGCGAGGCCGGGCCAGCGTTCCTCCAGCGCCTCCCGGTGGTGCCCGTACCGCTGGCGGTAGGCCTCCCGCCGCCAGCCCAGGAGCGGCCAGTCCGCGACGGGCACGAGGCTGGCCTCGTGCGCCCAGTCCTCGACCAGCAGGCGGGGCCTGGCCGCGCTGTCGGACCACGCGGCGTCGTCGAGCAGCGCCCGGTCGTAGGGGCCCAACCGGCTCAGGACCGGCATGTAGTGGGCTCGGACGGCGACGTTGACCGAGTCGAGCTGGAGCAACCTCACCCTGCTCAGCACCCGTTTGAGGTGGTGTCTGGTGGGTCTGCCGGTGGGTCGGGCGTCGGTGAAGCCCTGCGCTCCGAGCGCGAGCCTGGTCGCCGCCGCACCGCTCATCGTCTGCACAGTCCGGGGATGCTGCCACCGAGGTCCGACAACTCCGACGGCGGCCCGCTCGTGGCGTCCCCGCCGCATCCCGCCCGCACCGAACTCCCGGGCCGGCGGGCGTTCGGTGCGCCGTGCGCCCGGCTCCCCCGCTCCCGGGGCCAGCTCCCCACCGAGCCGACCGCGGACCCGGCCCGTCGGGGCGGCGCCCCCACCCGGAGCGGCCACCGCCCGCCGGCGACTCGTCCGGGCGGCGCGGATACGTTGGTGCGCATGGCCGTAGCCGATGTTCGACCAGCCGTGACAGCGGACGTCAGTGAGATCACGAGGATCCAACGGGTCACCTGGCAGGCCGCCTACGCGGACCTGCTGCCGTCCGAGGTGCTGGCCACCCTGGACACCCCGGACGCTGAGGAGGCGTGGCACGAGGCGCTGGCCCAACCGGCGGCCCGGGTGTTCGTCGCGACCGAGGGCGAGTGGACCGTGGGCTTCTGCGCGGCCGGACCCGCTCCCGCCGAGGCCGTCGCCTCCGCCGGCGGCGCGTTGCCGGCGGACGCGGACCGGGTGGGGCTGGTCAGCGTGCTGCTCGTGGAACCCCGCTGGGGTCGGCGGGGGCACGCGGGACGGCTGTTGGCGGCCGCCGGCCAGGCACTCCGGGGCGAGGGGGCGGAACGGGGGGTGGCCTGGATCCCGCAGTCCGACGCCGCCTCGGAATCCTTCTACCGGAAGGCCGGCTGGGAGCCGGACGGAACGGCTCGCACCCTCGACGCCGGTGGCCGACCGTTCCGGGAGGTGCGGTTCACCGGTCCGCTGGACATCCCGCTGGTGGAGCGGGGCGGCGAGACCGGTGGCACGCCGTTCGGGGCGGCGCCGGACGCCGAGCCCCGGTGAGCCCCCTCAGCTCGTCGTCCCTCGTTCCAGGTCGACGGCCCGCCGCATGGCCTCCCGGGCCCGGCGGCGGTCACCGGCCAGGTCGTAGGCCCGGGCGAGCTTGAACCAGCTGCGCCAGTCCCCCGGTGCCTCGTCGAGCTCGGCCTGCCTGGCCGCGAAGAACTCGTCCGCCGCGGCCCGCTCGATCCGGCCCGAGGGCATGGTCGGCAGGTGGGACTCGTCGGGGAGCCCGCCCTCGGCGACGATGCGCTCCCCGAGGCGGGCCGTGCGCGCCCCGAACCGCCAGGTGGCGACCACCATCCAGGCCCCGAGCAGCGGCAACGCGAGCACCGCGACCCCGAGCAGCGCGGCGACCGGGTCGCCGGAGGTGACCAGCAGCCACGCCCTGCCCGCCAGCAGGACCAGGTAGACGACCAGCGCCGCGGTGAGGACGACGGCGGTGGCCCGAGCCCGCATCAGAGCCCCAACAGCGGGTCGATGCCGACCGTCACCCCGGGCCGGGCCCCGACCTCGCGGACGGCCAGCAGCACACCGGGCATGAACGACGACCGGTGGACCGAGTCGTGCCGGATCGTGAGGGTCTCCCCTTCCGACCCGAAGAGCACCTCCTGGTGCGCGACCAGCCCGGAGAGGCGGACCGAGTGCACGGGAACCCCGGCGATGTCGGCTCCCCGGGCCCCGGGCACCTGCTGGGTGGTGGCGTCGGGGGCCGGTCCGAGGCCGGCGTCGCGCCGGGCTCCGGCGATCAGCCGGGCGGTGCGGTCGGCGGTTCCTGACGGCGCGTCGACCTTGCGGGGGTGGTGCAGTTCGATGATCTCGGCCGACTCGTAGTGCCGGGCCGCGATCTCGGCGAACCGCATGGCGAGCACGGCGCCGATCGCGAAGTTCGGCGCGACCAGCACGCCCACCCCCGGTCGCTCGGCCACGAGCTCCGACAGGCTCGCCAACCGCTCGTCGTCGAACCCGCTGGTCCCGACCACGGTGTGGATGCCGTGGTCGACGCAGAACCGGATGTTGGTCATGGTGACGTCGGGACGGGTGAACTCCACCACCACCTGGGCGCCCGACTCGGTGAGCCGGTCCAGGGGGTCGCCGGCGCCGAGCGCCGCGACCAGCTCCAGGTCGGCGGCGCCCTCCACGGCCCGGCAGACCTCGGACCCCATGCGCCCCCGGGCGCCGATCACGCCGACCCGAACCGGACCGGACGGCTGGTCAACAGTGCTCACCTGATCACCTCGTGCACTTCGGCTGGGAGTTCGTCGGGATGGGAGTACGGGCCGACCACGGCCACGCTGAGCGGACGTCGCAGCAGTTCGGCGGCCAGCGCGGACACGTCCTCGACCCGCACCGCGTCGATCATGGCCAGTTCGTCGGACACCGGCAGGTAGGTTCCGTAGTTCAGTTCGCCCTTGCCCAGCCGGGACATCCGTGACCCGCTGTCCTCCAGGCCGAGCACCAGGCCGCCCCGGAGCTGTCCGCGTCCCCGGGCCACCTCGGCGTCGGACAGCCCGCCCTCGGCGACGTCGGCGAGCACCGAGCGCACGACCCGGACCACCTCACCCAGTCGTGCCGGCTGGCAGCCGGCGTAGACGCTGAAGCTGCCGGTGTCGGCGTAGGAGGCCACGGACGAGTAGACGGAGTAGGCGAGCCCGCGCCGTTCCCGCACCTCCTGGAAGAGCCGGGAGCTCATGCCACCGCCGAGGGCCGCGCTGAGCACCCGCTGTGTGAACCTCCGGTCGTCGTGCCGGTGGATGGAGGGCATGCCCACCATCAGGTGGGCCTGCTCGCTGTCGGCGTGTTCGAGGACCAGACGGCGTCGGCCGGGGATCTCGGCGACCCCGCGACGTGGCCCGACCGGCGGCTCCGTCCCGACGAGCCTGCCGGCCAGCGCCTTGCCCACCAGCATCACGACCTCGTCGTGGTCGACGTTGCCGGCCACCGCGACCACCATGTGCGGCAGCGTGTACCTGCGGCGGTAGAACCCCTGGAGGGCCGAGGCGGTCATCCCGGTGATGGACTCCTCGGTGCCCAGCACCGGCCGGCCCAACGCGTGGTCACCCAGGACGGTGGTGCAGAACGCCTCGTGCAGGAGGTCCTCCGGGTCGTCGTCGCGGATCGCGATCTCCTCGAGGACCACGCCGCGTTCCACCTCGACGTCCCGGGGGCTGATCACCGCGTCGAAGACGACGTCACAGATCAGGTCCACCGCCAGCGGCAGGTCGGTGTCCAGCATGTGCGCGTAGTAGCAGGTGTGCTCCTTGGCGGTGAAGGCGTTCAGCTCACCGCCGACGGCGTCCGCCTCCTCGGCGATCTCCGCGGCCGTCCGTCGCGCCGTGCCCTTGAACAGCAGGTGCTCCAGGTAGTGGGCGGCTCCGGCCACCTCGGGCTCCTCGTCGCGCGACCCCGTTCCGACCCAGATCCCCACCGAGGCCGAGCGCACCCCGGGCACCCGCTCGGTGAGCACCCGCAGGCCACCGGGCAGAACACTGCGGCGGACGAGGTGCCCGTCCGGTCCGCTTTCCAGCACTGTCCCGCCGTCGAGCGACGAGGCATTGGCATCCATCCAACTCACCACCGGGACTCCACGCCAGACAGGTGACCGCGGGCGCCGGAGGCGCCCGCGGTCGGGGTGTGCCACGTCGTCACTCGTCGGCGGGCGCCTCAGCGGGCTCGTCGCTCGCCTGCTCCTCGTCGGACACCAGGACCAGGCTGATCTTGCCGCGGCTGTCGATGTCGGCGATCTCCACGCGGAGCTTGTCGCCGACCTTGGCCACGTCCTCGACCTTGCCGATCCGCTTGCCGTTGCCGAGCTTGGAGATGTGGATCAGGCCGTCCTTGCCGGGCACCAGCGAGACGAAGGCCCCGAAGGCGGCCGTCTTGACGACGGTGCCGAGGAAACGCTCACCGACCTTCGGCAGCTGCGGGTTCGCGATCGCGTTGATCTTGTCGATCGCCGCGTCCGCGGACGGGCCGTCACCCGCGCCGACGTAGATCGTGCCGTCGTCCTCGATGGAGATGTCGGCACCGGTCTCCTCGGTGATCGAGTTGATCATCTTGCCCTTCGGGCCGATGACCTCACCGATCTTGTCCACCGGGATCTTGATGCTGGTGACGCGCGGGGCGTAGGGGCTCATCTCGTCGGGCCGGTCGATGGCCTCGGTGATCACCTCGAGGATGGTCACCCGGGCGTCGTAGGCCTGCCGGAGCGCCTGGGCCAGCACCTCCGAGGGGATGCCGTCGAGCTTGGTGTCCAGCTGGAGGGCGGTCACGAAGTCCTTCGTGCCGGCGACCTTGAAGTCCATGTCGCCGTAGGCGTCCTCGGCGCCGAGGATGTCGGTCATCGCGACGTAACGGGTCTCCCCGTCGACCTCGTCGGACACCAGGCCCATGGCGATGCCCGCCACGGGGGCCTTCAGCGGCACACCCGCGTTGAGCAGGGACAGCGTCGACGCGCAGACCGAACCCATCGAGGTGGAGCCGTTGGAGCCGAGCGCCTCGGACACCTGGCGCACCGCGTACGGGAACTCCTCCCGGCTGGGCAGCACCGGCACCAGGGCCCGCTCGGCGAGCGCGCCGTGGCCGATCTCCCGCCGCTTCGGCGAACCGACCCGACCGGTCTCACCGGTGGAGTAGGGCGGGAAGTTGTAGTGGTGCATGTACCGCTTGGTGGTCTCGGGCGCCAGCGTGTCCAGCGTCTGCTCGAGGCGGAGCATGTTCAGCGTGGTGACACCCAGGATCTGCGTCTCCCCACGCTCGAACAGCGCCGAGCCGTGCGCCCGGGGGATCACTGACACCTCGGCGCCGAGGCTCCGGATGTCGGCCAGCCCGCGGCCGTCGATGCGGACCCGGTCACGCAGCACCCGCTGCCGGACCAGCTGCTTGGTCAGCGAGCGGAACGCGGCGGAGATCTCCTTCTCCCGACCGGCGAAGGCCTCGCCCTCACCGACGCCGATCTTCTCGATCGCGGCCTGCTTGACCTCGCTGATGCGGTCCTCGCGCTCCAACTTGCCCGAGATGGTCAGCGCCTGCGCCAGGTCAGCGGAGGCCGCCCGCTCGACGGCCTCGTAGGCGTCCTGCTCGTAGGCGGGGAACACCGGGAACTCCAGGCGCTCCTTGCCCGAGGAGTCGGCCAGCGACTGCTGGGCCTCGCACAGCACCCGGATGAAGGGCTTGGCGGCCTCCAGGCCCTGGGCGACGACCTCCTCGGTCGGGGAGGGCGCGCCCTCGCCGACCAGTTCGATCGTGCGCTCGGTGGCCTCGGCCTCGACCATCATGATCGCGACGTCGTCGCCGACGATCCGGCCGGCGACGACCATGTCGAAGACGGCGTCCTGGAGCTGCTCGTGGGTCGGGAACGCCACCCACTGGCCCTGGATGAGGGCGACGCGCACGCCGCCGATCGGGCCGGAGAAGGGCAGACCGGAGAGCTGCGTCGACGCCGAGGCGGCGTTGATGGCCAGCACGTCGTACAGGTCACCCGGGTTCAGGCTCATCACGGTGACGACGACCTGGACCTCGTTGCGCAGCCCGTCGACGAAGGAGGGGCGCAGGGGCCGGTCGATGAGCCGGCAGGTCAGGATCGCGTCGGTGGAGGGACGGCCCTCCCGGCGGAAGAACGAACCGGGGATCCGCCCGGCCGCGTACATCCGCTCCTCGACGTCGACGGTGAGCGGGAAGAAGTCGAAGTGCTCCTTCGGCTGCTTGGAGGCGGTGGTCGCCGACAGCAGCATCGTCTCGTCGTCCAGGTAGGCGGCGACGCTGCCGGCGGCCTGCTTGGCGAGCCGGCCCGTCTCGAAGCGCACCGTCCTGGTGCCGAACTTCCCGTTGTCGATGGTCGCGGTGACTTCGGTGAAGTCGTTGTCCGTCACAGGTTCTCCTCGTCTGCGACGCGTCCGACGCACCAGGGGTCGCGGTCCACTCGAGGCCGGTCTTCGATCGAAGCTCCCGGGCCGAACTGCCCGAAAGCCACTACCGAGGACCGGCGGACAGTTCTCCCGTGGTCGGTTCGGCGCGTTCGCTCTGTGGTTGTCCCGCCCGGGGGATCCGGACGGTGTCGTTCCTATGTGCCGAGGGGGAGCAGCCGACTCGGCTGCTCCCCCTCGGCCTGGCGTCAGCGACGCAGTCCGAGCCTACTGATCAGGGACCGGTAGCGCTCGATGTCCACCTTCGTCAGGTAGTTGAGCAGTCGGCGGCGGCGGCCGACCAGCAGCAGCAGACCACGACGGGAGTGGTGGTCGTGCTTGTGGGTCTTCAGGTGCTCCGTCAGGCCCGTGATGCGCTTGGTCAGCATCGCGACCTGAGCCTCGGGGGACCCGGTGTCGCTGTCGTGCAGGCCGTACTCGCCGAGGACCTGCTTCTTCTCGTCGGTGGACAGTGCCACGTGTCATCTCCTCACAGATTTCCGTGCGGCCCCTGGACACGGTGCCCACGGCACCAGCCCGGGCGTCAGGACGCACCGACGACGTCGGCACGGCCATCCGCCCTGTTCCCGCTGGTTCCCGTCGGCTCCTCATGCAGGTCATGCGCCTGGTCGCGCAAAGCCACGCCGGGGTAAGACGGTCACGGCCGCCACGGAACGCAGCCGGACCCGGCCGCCACGATAGCACCCTCCACGCCACCACGCGCGTTTCGGCGCGCGGCGCCGCGCCTTTCCGCTGGTCAACGGCCCCCGCGTCCGGTACCTGCTCCCAGTGCGATCCGCTGGTAGGCGGAGTAGCGGGACCGTTCCCCCGCGTCGCTCCGCACGACCAGGACCTCCTCGGGCGTCCACCACCGGCTGGTGTAGGGCTGGAGGGCGGCGACCGCCGCCGTCACGTCGGGTGCCGCGCGCCGGGACCACCGGGCAACGGTGACGTGTGGCCGGAACTCCGCCGGATCGGCCTCCCCGACGGCCGCCACGAGGGCGGACAACGCCGCCTGGTCCTCGGGACCGGCGCTCTCGACCCCGGCCCAGAGGACGCCGGGGAAGACACCGGCGCCGGCGATCCGCAGCCTGGGGGCGCGACGACCGACGAGCGCGGCGCGCAGCCCGGCCGCCCGCCGAGCGGGCTCGGCGACCTCACCGTGGAAACCGAGGGTGACGTGCCACTCCCGTCGGGGCACCGGGCGGCCGGGGACGGGGTCGACCGCCTCCCCGCCGCGGCGGAGGGCCGCGGCGAGGTCACGAACCACGTCGTCAGGTGGCCACAACGCGGTGAACAGCCGCACGGGACCTCGTCACTCCCTGGCTGCGTAGCGCAACAGCCGGGCCAACTTCGGGTACCGGTCCTCGATCAGCTCGGCCGCGCCGACCAGCTCGTCGAAGGACGCCGTCTTCGCCAGGAACGTCAGGGTGACCTGCTCGCCGGTCCCGTCGTCGACGGGGAGCGAGCCTCGCCCGACGGTGGGACGGGACGCGCGCACCTCGTCGAGCGCCCGCTGCATGGCCTCCCGTTCCCCGGTGGAGACGTCGGGGGTGAGGACCTTCCGCTCCAACATCACCAACCGGGCCAGCACCGCCGGGTTACCGATCTTCGCCCGGCGGCCGCTCATCACCTGGCTCAACATCGGCGCGCTGATACCGAGGACGTCGGCCAGCTGGGCTTGGGAGATGCTGTAGGCGACGACGAGCCGTCGCACGCGGTCGCCGAGTGGTTCCCCGTACCACTCGCGTTGCAGCGCGAGGTTGCGCTGGACAATCTGCTGCTCCTCCACGTTCCCGCTCCCTGGCCGTGTCATCGTCGTCAGGCTGGCCACCCAGACGTATCCTGCCAGGTCAGTTCCGCCCCGAGGTGGGCAACCGACAGGTTGGGGACCGGTATCTCCTCCCCGCCGACGCGCACGGTGGGCGGTGGACACGGGGGCGCGAGCGCTCAGCGCCCCTCGCCGACCAGCTCCCGGGTGCGGACCACGTCCCGCTCCATCTGCTCGACGAGCGCGTCGACGGAGTCGTAGCGTTCCATGTCCCGCAGCCGCTCGACGAAGTCGAGTTCGACGTGCTCGCCGTAGAAGTCCTCGTCGGCGTCCAGCACGAAGGCCTCGACCCGGCGTTCCGAGCCGGAGAACGTCGGGTTGGTGCCGACCGAGACCGCGGCCGGGCGGACCCGGGCGGGATGCGGCTCGGTCCGCTTGCGGTGGCCGAACAGGCAGGCGTAGACACCGTCGGCCGGCACCGCCGCGTGCGGTGCGGTGGACAGGTTCGCCGTCGGGAAGCCGAGGTCGCGTCCCCGTCCCTCGCCCCGGATCACCACCCCCTCCAGCCGATGGGGTCGTCCCAGCGCCGCCGCGGCCTCGCCCACGTCACCCGCCGCCACGCAGGACCGGACGTAGGTCGAGGAAAAGGTGACCCGTTCCGTGGAGAGCAGTTCGGTGCCCTCGGTGGTGAAGCCGAACCGGCGGCCCAGCCGGTTGAGCAGCGCGACGTCCCCGGCCGCGCGGTGGCCGAAGGTGAAGTTCTCCCCCACCACCACGGTGGCGACGTGCAGTTGGTCGACGAGCAGCTCGTGGACGAACTCGTCGGCGGGCATCCGCGCGAGCTCCTGGGTGAAGGGGATGACGCAGAAGACGTCCACCCCCAGTTCCTGGACGAGTTCCGCGCGGCGCCGCAGGCTGGTGAGCTGGGCCGGGTGGCTGCCGGGGCGGACGACCTCGGCCGGGTGCGGGTCGAAGGTCATCACGACGCTGGGAACGCCCTGCTTCCTGGCCTGCTCCACGGCGGTGCCGATGAGTCGCTGGTGGCCGCGGTGCACACCATCGAAGATCCCGATGGTCACCACGCAGCGACCCCAGTTGCCAGGGAGCGGTTCCAAGCCACGCCAGCGTTGCATGACACGCAGACTACGACGGCGGTCCACCGCGCCGCGCCCCGGTGGAGACCACGGCGGTGCCACCACCCGCTCAGCCGCCGGCGCCGGCCAGCACCACCAGCGGCTTGGTCACGCCGCCGTCCTCGGCGACCAGTGCGATCACCCTGCCGTCGGGTGCGAAGACCCCGTAGGCCCCCCGCCGCCCGGTCGGGGCGAGACGTTGGCCGTGCCCCAGCGCCGTCGCCTCCGCCTGGGTGACGTCGCGCCGGGCGAAGGCGGTGGCGACCGCGTCGTCCAGGCCCATCGACAGGCCGGGTTCGCGCTCCACCTGCTCCAGGGTGCGAGCGCTGACGATGCCGAACGGGCCGACCCGGGTACGGCGCAGCTCGCCGAGGTGGCCGCCGACGCCCAGGGACGCGCCCAGGTCCCTGGCCAGCGCGCGGACGTAGGTTCCGGAGGAGCACTCCACCAGGACGTCGAGTTCGGTGGTCGCGGCGAGCCGGCGCACCGCGAGTAGGTCGAAGCGGTGGACGGTGACCGGTCGCGGTGGCAGTTCCACCTTCTCCCCCGCCCGCACCAGCTCGTAGGCGCGGCGGCCGGCGATCTTCACCGCGCTGACCGCGCTGGGCACCTGCTCGATGTCACCGGTCAGGGCGGCGATCCCCGCCCGGACCGCCTCCTCGTCGACGTCGGCGGCGGGCGCTTCGGCGAGGACCTCGCCTTCGGCGTCGTCGGTGGTCGTCGAGGCGCCCAGTCGGATCGTCGCCAGGTAGGCCTTGGTGTCGAGCGCGAGGTGACCCAGCAGTTTGGTGCCGCGTTCCACGCCGAGGATCAGCACGCCGGTGGCCATCGGGTCCAGGGTCCCCGCGTGGCCGACCTTGCGGGTGCCCAGGGAGCGGCGCGCCCGGTCCACCACGTCGTGCGAGGTCATTCCGGACGGCTTGTCCACGACGAGCAGTCCCGAGGGGGCGGTCGGATGACGGTCACGGGCGCGGGAGGAACGGTTCGAGCCTGGCACGGGCGCACATCCTGCCCTAAGCCGCCGCCGGCGCCACGGCCCGGGTCGGGCAACCCGCGCCGTGCCCGGTGCCGCCTGTCAGCGGGTCGCCCCGGTGACCGCCCACCGCCCCGATCTGGCCCGCCCCACCACGGCGGCCAGCCGCAGCAGCATGAACGCCGCGAGTCCTGCCCAGATGCCACGCAGGCCCCAGCCCATCGCCATCGACGTCCAGATCAGGGGCAGGAATCCCAGGAGGGCGCTGACCAACGTCGCGGTCCGCAGGAAGGCGGCATCCCCGGCACCGAGCAGGACCCCGTCCAACGCGAAGACCACGCCGGCGACCGGTTGCAGCGCCACGAAGAACCACCACGCGTCGGGCACCGCCGCGAGCACGGCGGCGTCCGGGGTGAACACGCGGGGCAGCACCTGGGACACCGCGGCGAAACCGGCGGCCAACAGCGCGCCGAAGACGAACCCGTACAGGGCGACCTGCCGGGCCACTCCCCGTGCCTGCCGGGCGTCGGACCTGCCGAGGGCGGCTCCGACCAGTGCCTGCGCGGCGATGGCCAGCGAATCGAGGACCAGCGAGAGGAAGGTCCAGAGCTGGAGCACGATCTGGTGGGCACCGGCGGCCGCCACGGAGTGCCGGGCGGCGACGGCGGCCGCGGAGAGGAAGCAGGCCTGGAAGGCGAGGCTGCGGAGGATGAGGTCGCGGCCCATCCTGAGCTGGGCGCGCATCACCGCGGGTTCCGGTCGCAGCGGCACGCGTTCCTCGGCCAGGGCGCGGAAGAAGAACCCGGCGGAGATCGTCTGGGCCGCGACGTTCGCCACGGCGGAGCCGTTGAGGCCCCAGCCCGCGCCGTGCACGAGCAGGGGGCACAGCACGGCGGAGATCCCGTTGCCCACGAGCACGTACCGCAGGGGGCGGAAGGTGTCCTGCACGCCCCGCATCCAGCCGTTGCCGGCCATCGTCACCAGCACGAGCGGCGCCCCGAACAGCGCGATCCGCAGCCAGCCGACGGCGGCGTCGGCGACCTCTCCCGGGCCGGCGAGCGCGTGGGCGATCGGGACGGCCAACAGCTGACCGATGACCACCAGGACGGCACCGACGGCGAGGGCGAGCCAGGTGGCCTGCACGCCCTCGGCGACGGCCTCGCGGCGTCTCCCGGCGCCGTAGAGCCGGGAGGCACGGGCGGTGGTGCCGTAGGAGAGGAAGGTCAGCTGCGTGGAGACCTGGGCCAGCACGATGGCACCGATGGACAGCCCCGCGAGGGGGACACCGCCCAGGTGGCCCACCACGGCGGTGTCCACCAGCAGGTACAACGGCTCGGCGGCGAGAACCCCGAGCGCCGGCACGGCCAGCTTCGCGAGCTTGCCGGGGCTGACCCGGTCTCCTACCTGCGACACGCGAACCTCGTAAGGTGTGAACTCGGGACCTGCCCCTGACAGGGGCACTGTACGGGTAAGGACCGCCGATGGACAACGCTGATTACCTGGACATCACACTCCGGCTCGCCAACGCGGACCTGTCCACCCTTGACGACCTGCGCGCCGCGCTGCACGACGAGCCGTGGTGGGCGGACCGGGTGACGCCGGAGGACCTGCGGGACCTGCGGGGGACCCGACAGCGGCTCCGGGACGCCCTCGCCGCGGTCGTCACCGGCGACGCGGCGGCGGTGATGCGGGAGACCAACGGCCTGCTGGGCGCGCACCCGCCCCGGCCCCGCCTCTCCGCCGGCCACGAGGGCAACGTGGAGCTGAGCACGGCCGACCGGGCTGGCGGGCCGGTGTCCGCCCGGCTGGACTGGCACGTCCACGTCGCCGACGTCGACGCGCAGCCGGCCACGGAGGTGGCGGCCGCGGCCGCGTGGGGCCTCGCCCAGGGGATCGTCCGCCACGGCCTGGAGCGGTGGGGCCGGTGCGCGGACGACACCTGCGCCGCCTTCTTCCTCGACACCTCCACCAACCGGCGCAAACGCTTCTGCTCACCCCGGTGCGCGAACCGGACCCACGTGGCGGCCTTCCGGGCGCGCCGCCAGGCCGAACCCGGCGGCCCGGTGGAACCGGTCTGACCTCAGCGACCCGGCACGAGGGCGACCCGGACGGCCGGCGCGCCGCACCGGGGGCGCGCCGGTCCCCTAGACGCCGAAGGCCGCCGGGTACCGGACGAGGCCGGTCGGAGCGGGCCGGGTGGGGTCGAGCGCCTGGGCCAGGAACGCGTCGTCGGGCGCGTCGAAGGGTGCCCGGACACCGAACCCCGATGCGGGGGTGAACCCGAACCGGGGGTAGTAGGAGGGGTGTCCCAGCACCACGACCAGGTTCTCACCTCGGCGCCGAGCGAGGTCCAGCCCGGTGCGGATGGCGGCTGATCCCGCGCCCCGTCCCTGGTGTTCCGGCAGCACGGCGCACGGTCCGAGCGCGAGCGCCGGCCCGTCCCCTACCCGACACCGGGTGAACAGGGCGTACCCGACGACCTCACCGGCCGGGTCCTCGGTCACGACGGGCAGGCCACCGCTCCACGCCTCCCGGTCGGCCCGCAGGGCGTCGACCAGGTCCGCTTCGAGGGGGGTGGGGAAGGCCGCGAGACAGACGGCACGGACGGCCGCCACGTCCTCGGGCGCCTCCGACCTGGTGTTCCACACGTGGGTTCCGTCCTCCAGTCGCCAGCCCGGGCGGCGGAGCACCAGGCGAGGGTCGTCGTCCTGCGGGAGAAGCCGCTCGGGGTGCCCTTCCCCTCGGGGTCCGCGAACGGCCCGTCGAGGGGCCGACCTCGACGCGCCCGCCACCGCCCGATCAGCACCCCTGGGAGGTCGCCCGCCGGGGGCGGAGAACGGGGCGGGCGACCACGCCGAGCCGGCCCGGAGGGGCCAGCGGGCGGAGGACCCCCTCGCGGCGGGGGACCTCCCGCGCCGGCACGAACGCGGGTCCGCCCTCGGCTGGCGAGGCGCACCCCGTTGGTGTTCCCACCGCATCGCCGAGCGCGCCGGAACCTCAGTCGCCCCGCGTGTCCCGGGGCGGCGCGTCCTCCTCCGGGGAGGTGCTCGCCCCGCCGCCGAGGTCCTCCTCGGCGTCGACCTCGTCGGCCGTCCGGTAGGGGTCCGGGTCGCCGGCGTGCCGTGCGTCGGCCGCCAGCCTGGCCACCTGCTCGTCGGCCTCCCGCGCCCGCGCCAACAACTCGTCCATCCTCCTGGCGGAGTCGGGCACGTTGTCGGGCACGAACGTGAGGGTGGGGGTGAACTTGATCCCGGTGCCCTGCCCCACCTTGGACCGGAGGACGCCCTTGGCGCTCTCCAGGGCCGCGGCGGCGCCCGCCTCGTCGGGAGGGCTGGACAGGGACTCACCGAAGACGGTGTAGTAGACGGTCGCCTCGCGCAGGTCGGCGGTGACCTTGGCGTCGGTGATCGTCACCCTCGCCACACGCGGGTCCTTCACCTCGTGTTCCAGCGCGGAGGCGATGATCTGCGCGATCCGCTTGGCGAGCCTGCGAGCGCGGGCCGGATCTGCCACGGCCTTGTCTCCTCGTCGTCGGGCCCACCGGCACCGGCCGGCGGGCGGCCCCGGTGGCGTGCACCGAGGCGGACCTGCGTTGTCGAAAGGTCGGGGCTGGCGGGGTCCCCCGCGGACCCCGTGGGTCAGTTCTCGTCCTCGGGGCCGAACAACCGGCGCCGCGCGGACAGCAACTCCAGCTCGGGCCGGTTGGCCACCATCCGCTCGCAGGCGTCGAGAACGTCCCGGACGTGCTCCGCGTCGGCGGCTGCCACCGCCACCCCCACCAGGGACCTGCGGTGCAGGTCGAGGTGGCCGCACTCCCCCACGGAGACGTCGTAGCGCTTCCGCAGCTCGGCGATGACCGGTCGGACCACCGACCTCTTCTGTTTCAGCGAACGGACGTCGCCCAGCAGCACGTCCAGTTCGAGGGCACCCACGTACACCAGGCATCACCGTGTGTTGGTCGGCGGGACGGAACGGCCGGCATCGGACCGGCCGTGAACAGCGCGCTGGGCCGCCCCACCCGGGACGGCCCAGCGCCTGGTGACTCAGCCGCGCGGCTTCTCCCGCATCTCGTAGGTCTCGATCACGTCGTCGACCTTGAGATCCGAGTAGGAGCCGAGCGTCAGACCGCACTCGAAGCCCTCGCGGACCTCGGTGACGTCGTCCTTGAACCGGCGCAGCGTGTTGACGGAGAGGTTCTCCGCGACGACCACGCTGTCCCGGAGCAACCGGGCCTTGGAGTTCCGGCGCACGGTGCCGTTGAGGACCATGCAGCCGGCGATCGTGCCCACCTTGGAGGACTTGAAGACCTCGCGGACCTCCACGCGGCCCAGCTCGACCTCCTCGTACTCCGGCTTGAGCATCCCCTTCAGCGCCTGCTCGATCTCCTCGAGCGCCTGGTAGATGACCGTGTAGTACCGGACATCGATGCCCTCGCGGTTGGCCAGCTCGTCGGCCTTCCCGGTCGCCCGGACGTTGAAGCCGATGACCACGGCGTCCGAGGCGGCGGCGAAGTTGATGTCGCCCTCGGTGATGCCACCGACACCGCGCCCGATCACCCGGAGCTCGACCTCGTCGCCGACGTCGATCTTCAGCAGCGAGCTCTCCAGCGCCTCGACGGTACCGGAGTTGTCACCCTTGATGATCAGGTTCAGCTGACCGGTCTCCTTGAGGGCCTTGTCCAGGTCCTCAAGGCTGACGCGCTTGCGCGCCGCGGCGAACTGCGCGTTGCGCAGCCGGGCCCGGCGGCGGTCGGCGATCTGCCGTGCCACCCGGTCCTCCTCGACCACCAGGAAGGTGTCGCCCGCTCCTGGCACCGAGGTGAACCCGATGACCTGGACCGGCCGTGCCGGCAGCGCCTCGGTGACGTCCTCGTCGAACTCGTTGATCATCCGGCGGACGCGCCCGTAGGCGTCCCCGGCGACCACCGAGTCGCCGACCCGCAGCGTGCCGCGCTGCACCAGCACCGTCGCCACCGGACCACGGCCCCGGTCGAGGTGCGCCTCGATCGCGACGCCCTGGGCCTCCATGCTCGGGTTGGCCCGCAGGTCCAACGAGGCGTCGGCCGTCAGCAGGATCGCCTCCAGCAGGCCCTCGATGTTGATGCCCTGGCGCGCGGAGATGTCGACGAACATCGTGTCGCCGCCGTACTCCTCCGGCACCACGCCGTAGTCCGACATCTGCTGGCGGACCTTGGCGGGGTTGGCACCCGGCTTGTCGATCTTGTTGACCGCCACCACGATCGGCACGTCGGCCGCCCGTGCGTGGTCGATGGCCTCGGCCGTCTGCGGCATCACGCCGTCGTCGGCCGCGACCACGATGACCGCGATGTCCGTCGACGTCGCACCACGAGCACGCATGGCGGTGAACGCCTCGTGACCCGGGGTGTCGATGAAAGTGATGAGCCGCTCCTCGCCCTCCAGGTTCGTCGCGACCTGGTAGGCACCGATGTGCTGGGTGATGCCACCGGCCTCGCCCTCGTGGACGTTGGTCTTCCGGATGGTGTCCAGCAGTCGGGTCTTACCGTGGTCGACGTGACCCATGACGGTCACGACCGGCGGCCTCGGCAGCAGGTCCTCGTCGCCCCCGGCGTCCTCACCGAAGGTGATGTCGAAGGAGTCGAGCAGCTCCCGGTCCTCCTCCTCGGGGCTGACCACCTGGATCTGGTAGTTCATCTCCTGACCCAGGAGTTCCAGCACCTCGTCGGAGACCGACTGGGTGGCCGTGACCATCTCACCGAGGTGGAACATGGCCTGCACCAACGAGGCCGGGTTCGCGTCGATCTTCTCCGCGAAGTCCGTCAGCGAGGCACCCCTCGGCAGGCGGACGACCTCGCCGTTGCCCCGGGGCAGCCGCACGCCGCCGACCGACGGCGCCTGCATGTTGTCGAACTCCTGGCGCTTCTGCCGCTTCGACTTGCGGCCACGACGCGCCGGACCACCGGGGCGGCCGAAGGCTCCCGCCGCTCCGCCGCGGCCACGGCCACCGCCACCGGGGCGACCGCGGAAACCACCCGCGGGAGGCGCTCCGGTGCCACC
>NZ_AGVX02000320.1 GCF_000239155.1 Actinoalloteichus spitiensis RMV-1378 | reverse complement strand
GGGAAACGTGACCGGCCCGCCGGTCACGTTTCCCGGCCGCCCGCACGGCGGCCGGATGACGGTCAGCTCACCGCAGTGATGCGCCCCTCGCCGCCGACGGGGTACCGCTCGGCGGAGACCGTGCCGCCCAGGCCCTCCCGCAGGTAACCGCTGAGGGCCTGCTGGTCGGTGCGGCCGACGACCGTGAAGTCCAGCCCCACGAACGGGTAGCCGTCGCCGCCCCGGGCGGAGAAGTCGTTCACCGCCACCGACACCGCCGGCCCGTCCACGACCTCCCCGTCGGCCACCAGCACCGTCCCGTCATCGAGGACGACGTCCCGAACCCGCTCCCCCGGTGTCAGGATCTCCCCGGTGTTCGCCTCGACCACCTGCGCGGTCCGCTCCACGTCGTAGGTGAAGCGCATCCCCGACACCTGCATGAACTGGCCCGCCTGCCCCGGCAGCGCCGCCACGCCCCGCTCCAGCAGCTGCCGCAGCCGGTCCCGGGGCACCTCGGGCACCACGGACACGAAGTTGCCGAACGGCGAGATCTCGAACGTGTTCAGCTCGCTGAGGGGACCAGCCGGGAGCACCGTGCCGTTGCGGATGCCGCCCCCGTTCTGGATGGCGACCTCGGGCACCGGGACGTCGTACTCGTCGGCCTGCTCCGCCGCCTGCCAGCGCACGGCGTCCGCGAGCAGGTTGCCCAGGTTCGTCTCCCGCGACCGGACGTTCTCCCGGACCCCGTCGAGCGGGACCTCGCTCGTCGCGACGACCGTCTCCGCCATGCTCTCCAGGTAGCCCAGCACCGGCTCCTCGACGTGCCGCCGCACCCACGGGTCCGGCTCCACCGCGTCCTCGCCGACACCGGCGACCCGCACCGGCCCGGTCTTGTCCTCGTCCCACCCGAGCAGGTCACCGGCGCGATCGAAGTGCAGCACGATCCGACCGATGTACTTGTAGTCGCCCGTGGTCGTCACGACCGGCACGACCCGGCCGTCGCTGTCCTTCTCCACCAGGGGGAACTCCCGTTCCGCCACGTCCCCCGGCACCAGCGCGTCGCCGTCGTTGGCGAGGATCTCACCGCCCCCGGCCCCGACCACGACGTCGACCCCCGAGAGCTCCGGAACGAGCGCCAACTCGTTGTCGATGTCCTGGAGGTGCGAGACCAGGACGACCTTCGTCACCCCCCGCTCCGCGAAACCCTCGGCCAGGCCGTTGGTGATCTCCGCCAGTTCCGGCAGCACCCGCACGCCGCGCGGGCTGGAGAGCGCCGGCAGGTCCGGGGTGGTGAGCCCGATGATGCCGATCTGCTCACCCGCCTTGCGGAACACCCGGGTGGAGACGATCGTGCCGTCCTCGGTGTAGGCGTTCAACGAGGGCTCGGCGGTGAAGTCGAGGTTCGAACTGACGAAGTCGAGCGTGCCGTCGAAGCCGGCGATGAAGTCGGCGAGCACCTCGGGACCGAAGTCGAACTCGTGGTTGCCGATGATGGAGGCGTCGTAGTCCATCGCCTTCATCGCCAACGAGTCGTAGTACGGCGCGCCCTTGTCGATGCTCGCCGCGAACTCGGGTCCGGGCAGGAAGTTGTCCCCGCCGGACAGCAGCAGCGAGGCCCGGCGGGGAGCTCCGGTGCGGTCGGTCGCCGCCTCCGCGCGGAGTTGGTCGACGAGCGTCTTCGCTCGCGCGACACCGCCGAAGCTGCGCTCCTCCTCGGGGCTGATCTGGCCGTCGCCGTCGATGTCCGCGTCCACGCCGAGCAGGGCGGACTCGCCGTCGTTGGTGAACAGGAGGGTGAGGGTGAAGCCGTCACGGGGCACGGCGGCCGCCGCGGCGGCGACCGTCT
>NZ_AGVX02000321.1 GCF_000239155.1 Actinoalloteichus spitiensis RMV-1378 | reverse complement strand
CGGCGGTCCGCTCCGCGACCCGCCGCTGCCGTTCCGCGTCGAGGTGGTGTTCCTGGAGGGTGTCCTCGGCCTTGCGCCGCCACTCCCCGTCGAGGCGGCCCGTCCCGCACACCGGGCAGTCCCGTTCCCCCTGCTCGGCGTGCAGTTCCAGGGCCTGTCGCAGCAGGTCGAGACGCCGGGCCTCGGTCCGGGCCCGGTGGGCCGTGAGTTCCTGTTCGGCCGTGTGCGCCGCCCGGAGGGCGTCGGCCGCGTCCCGCACCTCGTCCTCGGCGGGGGCGGTGAGGGTGGAGAGGATGCGCAGCGACCGGGTGGTCTCCTGCTGGCGTGCGTCGGTGCCGGTGGCGAGCGAGGTGAGCAGTTCGAGGTCACGTTTCCTCCCCAGCGCGGTGCGTGCGCGCTGGGCGCGGTCGTCCGGGACGTCCGCCAGCGTCTTCCTCAGCTCCCGAGACAGCTTGTCGGCGTGCTCCACCTCGTCCTTCGGCGCCTTGCGGCTTTCCTTGAGGTGGTTGATGGCCGAGGTGAGCCGGTCGAGGCCGAGGATCCGGGCGATCGCCTCGTGGAGCTTCATCGAGGTGGCGTGGAGCAGGGCGTTCATCTCCTGGTAGGACATGATCGGCCGGTAGTTGCGCAGGGCCTCCGCCCACCCGAGCGGGTCCCGGCCGGGGACCCGTCTCCCCAGCACTGTCCCGGTGCGCGGCTGGGTCCAGGGCTGCTGGTCGGTGTAGTCGGCGTCGCGGTCCCAGTCGATCCCGACCAGGACGTTCTCCTCCGCGCCGTCGACGGCCAGCTCGACGGCCACCGAACAGCGGCCCCGGTGGTGCAGGTTCCGCCACTGGGTGGCCCAGGGCGACTGCTTGGAGCGCTCCGGCTCGCCGCCCCAGCGGAAGGTGCCGCCGGTGAGCGCGGTCTCCAGGCCCTCGGCGAAGCTGGACTTCCCGGAGCCGTTGCGCCCGGTCACGATGGTCAGCCCTGGCCCGGGGTGCAGGCTGAGCGTGGTGGCCGATCCGATGCCCCGGAACCCCTCGACCCGGATTTCCCGGAGGTAGGCCGTCACCGGCCGCACCGTGTCCTCGCCCGCGCTGCCCCGCTCTCCACCGATGGTGGAGAGCAGGTCGGCCAGCTCGTCGGGGCTCTCCAAGGCCGCCAGGACCAGTTCCTTCGCGCGGTCTCCCAACGAGTCGTCCTCGGTGGCGCGGGCGGCCAGCTGAGTGACGAGGGAGGAGTCAACCATCGGGCACGTACCTTTCCACCGGGTGATCGGGTCGGCGGTGCCCTATTGGAGTGTGGAGCCGGGGAGAACACGAGGATTTCACCCGCGTTCCACCCGAAAGTGAGGAAAGCTCGGCCACCAGGTGAAACAGGCTCGTGATCGGGGTCAACCCGAACGGAGCACCGGCTGGTCCCGGCGAGAAACACCGTCGCGGAATTCGCGCCTCGGCCGTCGGAATGGTCTGCCGGCGGCACGGAGATGATCCGCCGAAGCCGTGGGGCGACGGCCGGCGCGTCGATCGGGGCGGCCGACGCGAGGAATCGTGGCGGTTGGCGCTCGCGCCTCCGTCAGCCGTCCCGCAGCAGCTCGCGGAGCGGCTGCCTGGCCTGTGCGCGCGGGTCCGGCTCGCTCTCGATCAGGGCGTTGACGACCCGACCGTCCACCAGGGCGATCAGGTGCCGGACCCGGTCCCGGTCCGAGGGGGCGCCGGCCAGTCGCAGGGTCTCGGCGATCAGGTCCTCCAGCTCGGCGCTCATGGCCCGCATCAGGGGGGCGAGGTAGGGCCGGCGGGGGGTGGTGACGAACCGTTCGTACCGGACCAGGATCGACTCCAGTTCGCGGTCGCCGGCCGGGGTGCCGAGCAGCAGGTCCAGCAGCAGCTCCACGAGTTCGCTCCGGTCGTGGCCGCCGCCCGCCAGTTCGTCGAGGCGACGGCGGCCCTCGGAGAGTTCGAGGCGCCCCCGGTGTTCGACCGCCGCCGCGATCAGGTCGTCCAGCGAGTCGAAGTAGTAGGTGGTGGAGGCGAGCGGGAGATCCGCGCGTTCGGCGACGGCGCGGTGCCGGATCGCGTCGAACCCGCCCTCGCCGAGGAGTTCCGCGGCGGCGGCCACCAGTAGTTGACGGCGACGTTCGCCCTTCGGTGTGCTGGCTGCTGCGGTCATGGCATCCGATCCTGCCAGGCGGGGAACCGGCCGGCCGCCGTCAGTGACCGCCGCCGCTCAGGTTCAGGCCGATGACCCCGGCGACGATCAGCAGCAGCGAGATGATCTTGAGGGTGGAGACCCCGTCGCCGAGCCAGACCATGCCGATCACGGCGGTCAGTGCCGCGCCGATGCCCACCCACACCGCGTAGGCGGGTCCGACCGGCAGTTCCCGCATCGCCCACGCCAGGCCGGCGAAGCTGATGACCGCGAAGACGGCGAAGCTCACCGAGGGCCACAGCCGGGTGAACCCGTTCGACAGTTTGAGCGAGATCGCCCATGCCGACTCGAAGATCCCGGACACGATCAGCACGACCCAGGCCACGATGGTCCCTCCCCGTTCTCCCGGCTTCCCTACCAGCGGTTTCGCTACTTTGGCACGACCGTACCAGTTTTTCCGTGCAGCAGGGTGCCGCCACGTGGTGGCGTCCCCCACCACCACCGAGGGGATCCGTGGATCGCGGGGTGCTGGCCCTCCGCCCCTCGCACCGGGCCCGCGCTGTTCCCGGCGTTCGTCGGGGCGGCCGATGAGGTGGGGGCGCGGCCGAGGAGCCGGGCGGTGCGGCGTTCACCGGCGAGCGGCCGGATCAGGCGTCGGGAGCGGCCGACCCGTCGGGGAGGTCCCTCCCCGGTGTCCCGCTGTCCCGGGCCCGGTGTCCCACTGTCGCGGTTGTGGTGTCCCGCTGTCCCGCTGTCCCGAACTCGGGACGGCTCGTGGCGGAGAAGGGGGTCCTGACCCTGTACCCCCGGCGCGGGTGGACCCGCGTCCGAGAGCGCGGGTGGACCCGCCGGGCCCAGGGGTCGCGTCGGCACCCGACGAGCGCTCCGGAACCAGAGCCGACCCCGGCCCGCTCCGCCGACGGCCTGACCCGCACAACGGCCCGACGAGCGAGGGGGTCCGGGAGCGGCTGGTACCGCCGCTGGTCGCGGTGTGCGGGACCCGGCGGAACCCAGCGGAACCCGGCAGGACCCGGTGGAACCCGGCGGGACCTGGCGGGACCCGGCGGGACCCGGCAGGGTCAGCCGAGACCGGGGCGGGGGGAGGGGAGCCTGTGGGTGGACGCGGGGCGCCTGGACGTCGCCGAACCCCTCACGCCCGGAGCGCCCAGGGCCGCCGTACCCGCTGGACGGCTGGTCGCGCGGTGCTCGGCCTCCGCCAGGAGGGATGCGTGACCTCGCCGCACGCCGAGCAGGAGAACACCGCCCCCAGGACCGGCGGGCATCAGCTCGGCCCACGGGCCGAAGACAGCCGGTGCGGCCAGGGAGCACCCGCCCCGACGGGTCAGAACTGGTCGGCCAACCGCTCCCCGAGCACGGCGAGCCGGTTCACGAACGGCGGTTCCGCGTCCCGCGTCGCCGGCTCGCTCACCACCGAGAGCACCCCACCCCCCTCGGCGAGGGTGGAGTGGCTCTCCCCGTCGGGTGAGGTCTCCACGACAGGGGCCGGCACGTCCGGCGGGCCCAGCACCACCGACACCGTGCCCAGGTTCCCGTCGTCCTCCACCTGGGCGCTGGCGCCCCGGGAGTCCGGCACGCACGCCGCGTCGACGGGCCCGGGCTCCTCCGCGTCATCGGGCAGCGCCTCGGCCAGGGCGGCCGCCAGCTGGGGGTCGACCGCCCCGCAACCGGTCGGCACCGGCTCCACGGCCGGCGGGGAACCCGGCTCCAGCTCCGGCACCGGGAGGTCCGTCGGCTGCTCGGGCTCGGCCTCGTCCCGCATCGTCCCGGGTAGGTCCTCGGCCTCCGCCCGGCTCTCCTGGTCCTCCAGCGGCTGCCCCATCACCGCCGGCCCCTGCTCGGGGGCGTCCGCCTGGCCGTTAGCCAGCGGGCCCGCCACCGTCTCACCTCCACCGTCGTTCTGCCACGGCGTGGTTCCCACCACCGAGATGCCGCCGGCGAGCAGCGCGACCGCGAAGACCGACCCCCCGGCCGCCGTCATCCGGCGCCGACGGGTGATCCGCTGCGACTCCCGTGCCACGTCGCCCTCGTCGAACGAGGCGGGCGGGGCCTCCGCCCCGGCGGCCTCGCGGAACAACCCGGCAATCCGCTGTTCATCCACCACAGCACACCTCCCCACCGGCCCCCGGCCGGAGCGGGCACAGGGCCGCGCGTCTCATGACGCCGACCTCAGATCGTCCAGCGAGTCGCCCAGGACGCCTCGCAGGGCTTCGAGCCCCCGAGCGGTCTGGCTCTTCACGGTCCCCTCGGAGCACTTCATGATGGCGGCGACCCCCGCGACGTCCATGCCCTCCAGGAACCGCAGCACCAGTACCGCGCGCTGCCGGGGAGCGACCTGTCGCAGCCCGAGCAGCAGCGCTTCCCGGGTCGCCACCCGCTCGTCGAGATCGGTCGACGAGACCGGGCCGTCGGGCATCCGCTCGACCGCGTGTTCGCGGCGCCACGGCCGGCGGGACTCGTCGATCATGGCGCGGACCACGGTGCGCCGGACGTAGGCGTCCAACGCCTTGCGGTCCCTGATCTTCCGCCAACGCCGGTGCAGGGCCACGAACGCGGTCTGTGCCAGGTCGTCGGCGCGGTGCCAGTCACCGCACAGCATGTACGCCATCCGTCGTACCGCCTCCCGCCGAGCCGAGAAGTACTCCGCGAACTCGGCCTCCTCACGCTGGTCCACGCGGACCTCTCCGCTCCTCGTGCCGCCGATGACAGGACGTAACGCCCGCCGCCTACGGTTGCATCGGCCTTCCGACGCTTTCCCGGCGGGGTCGAGCGATGCTTTGACGCACCACTCAGGCTATGTGGTGTGATCTGTTCGTGACCAAACTAGTGCCGATCGATCTTCGTTCCGACACCGTCACCAAACCGGACAAGACCATGCGCGCCGCGATGGCCGACGCCGATGTCGGCGACGACGTCCTCGACGGTGATCCAACCATGCGCGAACTGGAGGAGCGCTGCGCACAGCTGCTCGGCATGGAGGCGGCGCTGTGGACGCCGTCGGGTTGCATGGGCAACACCATCGCGCTCATGGCCCACCTCCAGCGGGGGGACAGCTTCCTCGCGCCGCACCTGGCGCACGTGCTCGGCAGCGAACTGGGCACCGCGGCGTGGCTCGCCGGGGGAATGCCGCAGGCGTTGCCGTGGGCCACGCCCGGAGTGCCCGCCGCCTCCGACATCACCGCCGCCTCCGCCAGTTCCGGCCCCTACTACGCGCTGCGCACCAGGCTCTTCTGCCTGGAGAACACGCACAACGCGGCCGGAGGGGCGGTCGTCGCACCCGACGAACACGCGGTGCTCGTCGCCGCCGCCCGGGAGGCCGGCCTGCGGGTCCACCTGGACGGGGCACGGTTGTGGAACGCCTCGGTGGCGATGGAGGTTCCCCCCGCCGCGTTGACCGTGGGCGTCGACACCGCGCAGGTGTGCCTGAGCAAGGGGCTGGGCGCGCCGGTCGGCTCGGTCGTCGCCGGCTCGGTGGAGTTCGTGGCGGAGGCGCGCCGGCTCCGGAAGATGCTCGGTGGCGGGGTCCGGCAGGGCGGGGTGCTCGCCGCCGCCGGCCTGGTCGCCCTGGACCGCGTCGACCAGCTCGCGGAGGACCACCAGAACGCCCGGCTGCTGGCCGACGGCCTGCGGGAGATCGGCTGGCAGGTCGACACCCCGCAGACGAACATCGTGCTCGCCACCACCCTCGACCTGCCGACCACGTTGAGCAGGCTGACCGCGCTGGGCGTGCACGCCAGCGCGATGGCCGGTCGGGTCAGGATGGTGACGCACCGCGACGTCACCAAGGCCCAGATCAAGCAGGTGTTGCGGCGGATCGGCAAGGACGCCGCCCGGTCCAGTGGAGGCCGCTCCCTCGGTTCGCCGCGCGCCAGCGCGTCCTGAGCCGGTGGCCGGCGGGCGCCGCGACCCCGAGCAGACCGTTCCCCGGTCCGGTCGAGGTCGGCGCGCACCTCGCCTGAACGCCCCCTGACGCACCACCGGCGGCCAGCCGGCCGCCAGCCCACGTCATCACTCCCCACGGGGATTCCACGCCGGTCCCGGCCCCCACCCGGCCGGGACGGAAAGGGCACCGCCGCACCGGCGGTGCCCCACACGCCGCCGTCGTGGTCCGCGACGCCACCGATGTCCGCCGGGTCAACCCGGGCCGCGCCGCGGGCCGGTCGCCCGGCCGGTCAGGTCACTGGGCACCGCTGTTCCCTCAGCCTCGCGATCACGACGGGGCTGGTCGCGGGACTCGGGGGAGCCGGGGTGACGACCTGGTTCGGTTGCCCGTGACGGGCCACGACGACACCGCCGGCCCGGCCCTCGCGGGGCTGCGGACCGGCATCAGGGAGACGCGCCGTCGAGCGCCGGTTGGCGACCACCCGGGAGTCGGCCTCGCCGCCGCCGGGTCGTCGCTGCCACCGCGAGGAGTCCCGTTGTCAACGGGGGAGCTGCTTCTGGTTCCTCCCCTTGATGGCTCCGTACGCGGCGGTGCCCACGAAGAGCACGGCACCGACGATGAGGAGCCACCAGAGCGCCTTGAACACGGCACCCAGCACGGCCAAGCCGAGCCAGATCACCAGCAGAACTCCGACGACCTTCCAAATCGTCGACATGTGCGCCTCCCTCACGGTGTTCTCGGGACGTCGGCGAAGCCCCGGCTTCTCGACGACCAGCTTCGCACGGCCGGCCGGCGCGTGAGACGGTCCCGCCCCGGTATCAGGGAAATCTCCGGGTGCGCCCGGAGAGCGCCCGAAGCCGCGCGGGACGGGCGACGCGCCGCTCACCC
>NZ_AGVX02000322.1 GCF_000239155.1 Actinoalloteichus spitiensis RMV-1378 | reverse complement strand
GCCACCACGGGCGCCCCGCCCGGTGCGTGGCGGCGGGCCACGGCGAGGAGTTCCCGGCCGCGCGGGTCGTCCGGCGCGAGGACCAGGCCGACCTGCACCGGCCCGGCGGCGACCGCCTCGGCCACCGACAGCCAGTGCCCGGCGAACCGCGGGGCGCGTTCCACCAGCATCCCGTGCCGGGTCAGGGCCTGGTCGACCACCTCCCGGTAACGCCCGGCGGCCTCGGGACCGGCCAGGACGGAGGCGGTGAGCAGGGCACCGGTCAGCGAGGACGCGCCCGACGGGGTGGCGTTGTCGCCGGGATCGGAGGGGCGGCGCACGAGGGCCTCGGCGTCATCGCCGGTGTCGTGGAACCGGCCCGGCGCCTCCTCGTCCTGGAACAGCGTGAGCGCGGAGTCCAGCAGGCCCAGCGCCTCGGTGAGCCACCTTCGGGCCCCGGTGGCCTGGTGGAGGGCGAGCAGCCCGTCGGCGAGGCACCCGTGGTCCTCCAGCACCCCCAGTGCCGCCCCGGCGACACCGCCCCGGGAGCCGCGCAGCAGCCGCCCGTCGGCGAGGTGCAGGTCCAGCAGGAGCGCGGCGGCCTCCTCGGCGGCGGCGACCCAGGACGGTTCGTCCAGCGCCACGCCCGCCTCGGCCAACGCGGCGATCGCCATGCCGTTCCAGGCGGTGATCACCTTGTCGTCCCGGTCCGGTTGGGGACGACCGTTCCTGGCCGTCCACAGCCGGGTCCGCACCCGTTCGAAGCGGTCGCGGTCCTCCGGGTCGCGGGGCAGCCGGAGCGTGGACGCCCCACCCTCGACATTGCCCTCCTCGGTGACGGCGAACACGGAGGCGGCGTACTCCGCGTCCTCCCCCAGCGCGGTGCGCAACTGGTCGGGGGTCCAGACGTAGGTCAACCCCTCGACGCCGTCTGTGTCGGCGTCCAGGGAGGAGGCGAACCCCCCTTCGGGGGTGCGGAGCTCGCGGAGCAGGAAGGACGCGGTCTCCGCCGTCACCCGCTCCGCCAGCGGGGAGTCGGTCAACCGGTACAGGTGGGCGTAGGCCCGGAGCAGCAGGGCGTTGTCGTAGAGCATCTTCTCGAAATGGGGAACCTCCCACCGCGCGTCGACGCTGTACCGGGCGAAGCCGCCCGCGAGCTGGTCGTGGATCCCGCCCCTGGCCATCGCCTCGGCGGTGGAGAGCGCGACGGCCAGGGCTCCCTCGTCGCCGGTCCGTTCGGCGTGGCGCAGCAGGAACTCCAGGACCATGGACGGCGGGAACTTCGGGGCGCCGCCGAACCCGCCGTGGCGCGTGTCGACGTCGGCGATCACCGTGGTGCGGGCCCGGGCCAGGACCTCCTCGTCCACCGGTGCCTCGGGCAGCGGCCCGCCGTACTCGGCCAGCTTGGCGACGATGTCGGCGGCGGCCGTCCGGACCCGCGCCGAATCCTCCGCCCACGCCTCCCCCACCGCTCTGAGCAGCTGCGGGAAGGAGGGCAGGCCCGGCCGCGGCGTCGGCGGGTAGTAGGTACCGCAGTGGAACGGCTCACCCTCGGGGGTGAGGAAGCAGGTCATCGGCCACCCGCCCTGGCCCGTCATCGCCTGGGTGGCCTCCATGTACACCGCGTCCACGTCGGGGCGTTCCTCGCGGTCCACCTTGACGTTGACGAAGAGCCGGTTCATCAGCTCCGCGACGTCGGGGTCGGCGAAGGACTCATGGGCCATCACGTGGCACCAGTGGCAGGCGGCGTAGCCGACGGAGAGCAGCACCGGGACGTCCCGGCGTCGTGCCTCCTCGAACGCCTCTGGCCCCCACTGCCACCAGTCGACGGGGTTGTCGGCGTGCTGCCGCAGGTAGGGGCTCGTCGCGTTCGCCAGCCGGTCAGCCATTCCGCCACCCTCTCAGGTTCCGTGGTGTCCGCGCTCCCCCGGTGGGCTGGAGACCGGCGGGTCCGGACCGCGTGGTCCGTCCCCTCCCGGGTGCCCCGGCCGGGACCACTCCCCGCCGACGCTACTGCGCCGACCGTCTCGCCGTCGTCCGGCGGTGGCCGGAGGAGGCACGGGACCAGCTCCGCTCGCGGTCCGGCGGGTGGTGTTCGGGCGGCCTCGGCGTCGACCGGGGCGTCCCGGCACACTGGGGCGGTGAGAGCACGCGGGTCGGCGGCGGAGCGGGGCAGGCAACGCTGGGGTGGGGCCTCGGAGAGCCGGGAGGTCGACCAGGGGGTGGCAGAGCTGCGACCGGACCGGGACCGCCCCTCGGGATGGACGCTGCTGGTGAACGGCACCCCCCAGTCGCACGTCGACCTGGCCGACCCGGAGTACCTGGAGTTCGAGTACATGCGGCGGTTGGCCCACGTCATCGACCTGGCTGCCGCGCCGGGCGCTCCGGTGGACGCCGTTCACCTGGGAGGCGGGGCGTTGTCGTTGGCACGCTACCTGGGTGCCCGCCGTCCCCGGTCCCGCCAGCGGGCGGTGGAACCGGACGCCCGGCTCACCGAGTTCGTCCGGGAGCGCCTTCCGCTGGACGCCCGCACCCGGGTCCGGGTCAGCGCCGCCGATGCCCGCGAATGGCTCACCGGGCATCGCCGGGACAGCGCCGACCTGCTGCTCGTGGACGTCTTCTCGGGGGCCAGGACGCCGGCGCACCTCACCACTGTGGAGTTCGCGGAGCAGGCCAGCCGGGTGCTGCGCCCCGGTGGCGTCTACGGGGCGAACGTCGGGGACGGACCACCGCTGGCCTTCGCCAGGGGGCAGGTGGCGACGCTTCGCGCGGTGTTCCCCCACGTGCTGCTGATCGCCGAGCCCGGGGTGCTGCGCGGCCGCCGCTTCGGCAACCTGGTGCTCGTGGCGTCGCACGCCCCGCTGCCGGTGGTGGCGCTCAGCCGACTGGTCTCGGGGGATCCGGCGCCGGCACGGCTGGTCGAGGGCAACGACCTGGACGCCTTCGTCGGAACGTCAGCCCCGGTGCGGGACGGTTCCGCGAAGCCGTCCCCCGCGCCGCCCTCGGGGTTCTTCTGAGCGGTCCGA
>NZ_AGVX02000323.1 GCF_000239155.1 Actinoalloteichus spitiensis RMV-1378 | reverse complement strand
GGTGCCCGCCCGAGGCGCCGCCCCCACCGCCACCCACCCCCACAGCGGGCGAGGTGGCCGCACACCACGTCGAGCGGCTGGGCGGACGTGATCGCCGACGGGATGTCCGACCGGCCCGGACACCCGGACCCCGGCTGGCCCCTCGCCAGGACGACGCTCCACACCCGGCTGCCGGTCCGGGACCGGCGACGCCACCACCGTGACACCGCCGCTCCGGGCCAGCCGGGGAACCGCCGCGACCAGTCGACGGTTCCGACATCCGGGCTCAGCCCATCTCCTCCAGCTTCCTGCCCTTCGTCTCCCGCACCCAGCGGTACACGAACACGAACGACAACGCGGCGAACACCGCGTACATCACGTAGGTGCCGGCGAGGTTCCAGTCCCGCAGGCTGGGGAAGGTCACCGTCACCAGCCAGTTGGCGATCCACTGCGTGGCCGTGGCCACCGCCATCGCCGCCGCCCGGATGCGCAGCGGGAACATCTCACCGAGCAGCACCCACACCATCACGCCCCAGGACAACGAGAAGAACAGCACGAAGGAGCTGGCCGCCACCAGGGCCACCAGCCCCCAGCCCGGGGGCAGCTCGGCGGAGTCGCCGACCACGGTGGCCCGGGAGAACGCGACCGCCGCCACCGCCAGGGCCACCGTCATCCCGCCCGAGCCCACCAGCAGGAGCGGCTTGCGGCCGACCCGGTCCACCAGGGCGATGGCGACGAAGGTCCCGACGATGTTCACGATCGACGTGAACAGGCTGAGCAGCAGCGAGTCGCTCTCCTCGATCCCCACCGACTGCCACAGCGACGCCGAGTAGTAGAAGATCACGTTGATGCCGACCAGCTGTTGGAAGGCGGACAAGCCCATGCCCACCCAGACGATCGGCAGCAGACCGAACCGGCCCCCGGTGAGGTCCCGCAGGGTGGGTCGACGTTCCGAACCGAGAGCGGACCGGATCTCCTCGATCCGTTCGTCCACCGTCGACGGGTCCGCGCCCTCCACCCTGGCCAGGATTCGACGCGCCCGGCCGACCCGCCCGGTGCGCACCAGGAACCGGGGACTCTCCGGGATCGTCAGCGTCAGCAGCAGGTAGAGCAGTGCCGGGGCCAGTTCCACCCCGAGCATCCACTGCCACGCCTCCAGCGGCCCCAGTTCACCACGGGCCCCACCGGCCGCCGCCGCGATCGCGTAGTTCACCAGCTGCGAGGCGGCGATGCCCAGCACGATCGCCAACTGCTGCATCGAACCCAGGCGGCCCCGGTAGGCGGCCGGCGCGATCTCGGCGATGTAGGTCGGCGCGATCACCGAGGCGATGCCGATCGCGACGCCACCGAGCAGGCGCCAGGCCGTCAGGTCCCAGACCGTGAAGGGCAGGGCGGAACCGACCGCGCTCACGGCGAACATGATCGCGGCGAGTTGCATCACCCGGATCCGGCCGTGCCGGTCGGCCAGCCCACCGGCGATCCAGGCGCCCAGCGCCGACCCCAGCAGGGCGGAGGACACCGTGAACCCCACGAGCAGCGAACTGACCTCGAAGTGGTCCTGGACCGCGTCCACCGCGCCGTTGATCACGGAGGTGTCGTAACCGAACAGGAAACCGCCCATCGCGGCGGCGCCGGCGATCAGCACCACGTAGGCGAGGTTCTCCTGTGCCGTGTGCCCGGTGCCCTGACCGGTACCTCCTGCCACCATCCGGTGTCCCCCAGTGCTGTCGGTCGGCGGAACGGTTCTGCTGCCCTCGTTACCCGCCACCGCGCGTTTCCACACCCCCACGCCGATCAGCACCCCGACCGGGGGTCCCGCCGCTCGCGCCCGACCGGCAGGACGCACGAACGGAACGGCCTACCTCGCGCCGGTTCAGGGGCGGGGGATGTTGCGCAGGTTGCTCCGGGCGAGCTGGATCATCCGGCCGACGCCCCCGGCCAGCACCGTGCGCCCCATCGACAGGGCGAACCCCGACACCTGCTCAGCGGTGATCTTCGGCGGCATGGACAGCGCGTTCGGGTCGGTCACCACGTCGACCACGGCGGGACCTGGGCGGTCGAAGGCCTCCCGCAGCGCCGCCCGCAGGTCGGCCGGCCGCTCGACGCGCACCCCGTGCGCGCCGGCCGCCCTGGCGATCGCGGCGAAGTCGGTGTGCTGCGTCGCGGTGCCGTGCTCCGGCAGCCCAGCCACCAGCATCTCCAGCTTGACCATGCCCAACGACGAGTTGTTGAACAGGACGACCTTCACCGGCAGGTCCGAGGCGACCAGGGTGAGCAGTTCGCCCAGCAGCATCGCGAAGCCGCCGTCACCGGCCATCGCCACCACCTGCCGGCCGGGTTGGGCGAGAGCCGCGCCGATCGCCTGGGGCACCGCGTTGGCCATCGACCCGTGGCTGAAGGAGCCGAGCAGGCGGCGGCGCCCGTTCGGGCTGATGTAGCGGGCGGCCCACACGTTGCACATCCCGGTGTCCACGGTGAACACGGCGTCGTCCGCCGCCTCCTCGTCCAGCACCGACGCCGCGTACTCCGGGTGGATCGGCAGGTGGTGCTCCACGTCCTGCGTGTACGCCCCGACCACCCGTTCCAGGGCGGCGGCGTGCTTGCGGAGCGCGTTGTCCAGGAAGGTCCGGTCCCGCTTCTCCCGCACCATCGGGAGCACCTGCTCGATGGTCTCCGACACCGATCCCCAGACCCCCAGCGCCAGCGGCGCCCGCCGGCCGAGCTGCTCGGCCCGGTGGTCGACCTGCACGATCCGCACCCCGTCCGGCAGGAACGCCGGGTAGGGGAAGTCGGTGCCCAGGAGAACCAGCAGCTCCGCCTCGTGCATGGCCTCGTAGCAGGCGCCGTACCCGAGGAGCCCGCTCATGCCCACGTCGAAGGGGTTGTCGTACTGGATCCACTCCTTGCCGCGCAGCGCGTGGCCGACGGGCGCCTTCAACCGCTCCGCCAACCGCATGACGAGGTCGTGGGCGCCCTGGGTGCCCCGCCCGCAGAAGAGCGTGACCCGGTTGGCGTCGTTCATCAGTTCGGCGAGCCTGGCCAGCTCGTCCGGCCCCGGGCGGACCTTCGGACGTTCGGTGACCAGCGCGTGCCCCACGGGCTGCTTCGACGCCGCCAACCCAGCGACATCACCGGGAAGGATGATGACCGAGACCCCGCCCCGGCCCACCGCGTGCTGGATGGCGATGCGGGTGACCCTGGCCAGCTGCTCGGGATCGGTCACCATCTCGCAGTAGTGGCTGCACTCGACGAACAACCGGTCGGGGTGGGTCTCCTGGAAGTAGCCGGTGCCGATCTCGCTGGTGGGGATGTGCGAGGCGATGGCCAGGACCGGCGCCATGCTGCGGTGGGCGTCGTAGAGGCCGTTGATGAGGTGCAGGTTGCCCGGCCCGCAGCTCCCCGCGCACACGGCGAGCTGGCCCGTCACCTGTGCCTCGGCCGAGGCGGCGAACGCCCCGGACTCCTCGTGGCGGACCTGCGTCCACTCGATCCCCCGGCGGCGGCGGATCCCGTCCACCACCGGGTTCAGGCTGTCGCCCACGACCCCGTAGACGCGTTCCACTCCGACCTCGCGCAGGATCTCCACGAGCTGGTCGGCAACCGTGTTCCTGGCCATCGCGGCACCTCCGTCCTGTCACCGTCGCGGAGGGCTCCCAGCCGCCCCCGGCCCCCGGCCCGGGGCACCGCCGGCGCACCAGGCGCGCGGCGACACGTGGTCCCGGGCGCCTCCACCTTCGCCGAGCCCACCCGGACCGGCAACAGCGTGACCCGGCCGGGCGCGGGGGGCGGCGGTGCGGCTCGTCCCGGGCCTCGCCCGAGGTGGGGGGACCGGCGACGGC
>NZ_AGVX02000324.1 GCF_000239155.1 Actinoalloteichus spitiensis RMV-1378 | reverse complement strand
CACTCCCTGGGCGGCCTTCTCCCTGGCCTGCTGCGCCAGTTCCTTGGCCTTGTCCAGGAAACCGTTCATCGATGACTCCCTCTCGCACTCAGTGACGGGACGCGCACGGCGGCGCGTTCCACCCGCTCATCATCCCGCAACCGATCGCTGATCCGCGTGAGCCGCTCCACGGGGGACGGGCGGCCGGGGCGGGCGTGGAGGTGCTGGCGGGAGGGTGGCCCGGG
>NZ_AGVX02000325.1 GCF_000239155.1 Actinoalloteichus spitiensis RMV-1378 | reverse complement strand
GGGCTCGGAGCCGGCGGCCGCCTGACCGGCCGTCGCCGCCAGTACCCCGCCACCGAGGGTCACCACGGCGGCGGCGCGCAGCACGCCACGCCGGCCCACCGCCGTGCGGACGAGCTCACCGAAGTACGGGTTGTCCGAACGGTTCGGGGCTTCGTGCGCGCAGGCGTCCGCGCAGCGGTACCGGCACGTGATGGCGGCCCGGCCGCCGAGGTGCCCGGCTGCGAGGGGAAGGGGGACCGTGCGGCGTTCTCCGGGTGGTGGGATGGACACGGGGTCCTCCGGGGAGCTGGGCGACGGGAACGAGCCGACGGTAGGAGCGGCGGCCGTCCACCAGGTGAACGACGGCGTAACACCACGCCGCGACCGCGCGAGCACCGTTCCGGCGGACTCCCGCCACCGCCAGCCGGCGAGGGGCGCCACGCGCCACCACCCCGCGACGGCGAGGACCGGAGCGGCCCCCGCCAGGGACCTTCCGGCCGTCCGGGTCCTGTCCCAGGTCAGCGCGCGCCGCGCTCCGCGCGCAGCGCCGGCCGGGCGGCTCCACGACCGCCGGCGGCTACGCGGTCTCCTCGTCCAGCCACGACAGGTAGGCCGGGTTGCCGCCGGTGATGGGGCTGACGATCACCTCGGGCACCTCGTAGCCGTGGACGGAGCACAGGTGCTCCACCAGCCGGTCGGTGGCGGCGGCCGTGGTCTTGAGGACCACCTGCCACTCCTGGTCGGTCCGCACCTCGCCCTCCCACCGGTAGACGCTGACGACGGGGCCGACCACCTGGGCGCACGCCGCCAGCCGCGCTTCGACGGCACCCCGTGCCAGTTCCTGGGCCTGGTCCGCGGAATCCACTGTGGTCACGACGAGGTGGTAGCTCATGACCTCATGCTCCCAGCGGGGTCAACGCCCGGCGGCCCGGGTGGGGGCCGGCGCACGGCCGCCCGCACCACCCGACCGGTCGCACGGGCTGACGAGCCACCCGCCAGCACCACCGGCGCCGGCTGACGTGCCGCGCCACGAGGCCGCCGCGGTGCTGGCGAGTCGTGGAGCGGAGCCCGGGCCGGGGTGCGCGGGTGGAAAGCACCACCCCCGACGCGGCGCGGGGGACCAGCCGACCGTGGTCCCCCGTCAACCGCGACCGGGGTGGATCACTCGTCGATCTCGCCCCGGATGAACGACTCGACCTTGTCCCGGGCCACCGAGTCCGAGTACTGGACGGGCGGCGACTTCATCAGGTAGGACGACGCCGAGTACACCGGGCCGGCCACTCCGCGGTCCTTGGCGATCTTCGCGGCGCGCACGGCGTCGATGATGATGCCGGCGGAGTTGGGGGAGTCCCAGACCTCCAGCTTGTACTCGAGGTTCAGCGGCACGTCGCCGAACGCCCGACCCTCCAACCGCACGTAGGCCCACTTGCGGTCGTCCAACCACTCCACGTAGTCGGAGGGCCCGATGTGCACGTTGCGCTTGCCGAGGTCCCGGTCGACCTGCGAGGTGACGGCCTGCGTCTTGGAGATCTTCTTGGACTCCAGCCGGTCGCGCTCCAACATGTTCTTGAAGTCCATGTTGCCGCCGACGTTGAGCTGCATGGTCCGGTCGACCTGCACGCCCCGGTCCTCGAAGAGCCTGGTCAGGACGCGGTGGGTGATGGTCGCCCCGACCTGGGACTTGATGTCGTCGCCGACGATCGGCACCCCGGCCGCCCGGAACCGCTCGGCCCACTCCGGGTCCGAGGCGATGAACACCGGCAGGGCGTTCACGAAGGCCACGCCCGCCTTGATGGCGGCGTCGGCGTAGAAGAGCGCGGCTTCCTCGGACCCCACGGGCAGGTAGCAGACGAGGACGTCGGCCTCGCTCTGCCGCAGGGCCTCCACCACGTCGACCGGCTTCTCGTCCGACTCCTCGATCGTCTCGCGGTAGTAGCGGCCGAGACCGTCGAGGGTGTGACCGCGCTGCACGGTGACACCCACCGGGGGGACGTCGCAGATCTTGATGGTGTTGTTCTCGCTGGCGACGATGGCCTCGGCGAGGTCGTGACCGACCTTCTTGGCGTCCACGTCGAAGGCCGCGACGAACTCGATGTCCCGGACGTGGTAGTCACCGAACTGCACGTGCATCAGCCCGGGCACGTTGGTCTCGGGAGCCGCCTCCCGGTAGTAGTGCACGCCCTGCACCAGCGACGCCGCGCAGTTGCCGACGCCGACGATTGCCACCCGTACGCTGCGGCGTTCTCCGCCCATGGCCGGGTCCTCCTTCACTCTGTCTTCCAAGACCGGTGTGCTGTGCGGCTGGCTCATGCCAGCCCTGGTCGGTTCGGGAACCATCACGGCTCCCGGTCCCGCGACGCGGTGTCCCGCTCGGCCTCGTGTCCCGCCTGGCTCCGGGGCTCCGGGGCTTCGTTCGGCTTCCCCTCGTCCCGCTCGTGCGCGATCAGCTCGTTGAGCCACCGCACCTCGCGGTCGGAGGTCTCCAAGCCCATCCGGTGCAACTCCCGCGTGTACCGGTCGATCTGTTGTCCTGCCCTGGCGAGCGCGGCCCGCAGACCCTCCCGGCGTTCCTCCACATGCCGCCGACGGCCCTCGAGGATGCGCATCCGCACCTCCGCGGGTGTCCGCGAGAAGAAGGCGAGGTGCACGCCGAAGGACGCGTCCTCCCAGGTCTGCGGTCCCACGTCCGCGACGAGGTCGGCGAAGCGTTCCTTGCCCTCCGGGGTGAGCCGGTAGACCTTCCTGGCACGTCGACCCCACGCACGGGACGGGGCGTCCTCGCCGTCCTCGGCGATGAGTTCGGCACGTTGCAGTCGCCGCAGTGTGGGGTACAGGGAGCCGTAGGAGAACGCCCGCAACCCACCGAGGAGCGCGAAGAGGCGCTTCCGGAGCTCGTACCCGTGCATCGGCGCCTCGTGCAACAGGCCGAGAACAGCCAGTTCCAGCACAACACCCCCGATCCACTCACCCAGGTACGGTGCATCGTCGACACTGACTGATGCGTTGCTTCACTATATCGCGCCGATACATCGCCTGCTCGCCTGTGAGTGGCCCCGCGCCGTGCGGTCGGTCACGGTCCGTGCCCCCACCAGCCGAAGGACCCCCGAACAGCGCATGGCCCCCCTTCCCCAGGCACGTACGCTGTTCTCGTGCGGACCCAACGACAGGTGGTGGACTACGCGTTGCAGCGCAGGGCGCTGCTCGCCGACGTGCACTCGGGTCGAGTCGGGGTGATGGAGGTCTGCGACGCCGGCCCGTACCTGCTGCGGGCGGCGAAGTTCCACGGCGAACCAAGCGACGTGACCTGCCCGGTGTGCCGGAAGGAGTTGCTGACCAGGGTTTCCTGGATCTACGGCGACGAGCTCAAGCACGCGGCGGGGTCAGCGCGGGCGCCACAGGAACTGGCGCGGATGGCGACCATGTTCGAGGAGTTCTCGGTATACGTGGTCGAGGTCTGCCGGACGTGCGGCTGGAACCACCTGGTGCAGTCATACGTCTTGGGAGGGCGCGGATCGCGCGACGGCGGTTCCCGGCGGTGGACGGCCGCCGAGTGAGCACTCCGTGACCACCACCAGCGCCGAGAACACACCGGAACCGCCGAGAACGCCGAACGACGTGCCAGGATGGGGCGTCAGTTTGGGAGGCCCTACTCGTGAACGACGCACATGACAACCGGTCGCAGGGCGACCGGGAACCCCGGTCGCCGCAGGGCGGCCCCGCACCCCGGGGACCGCGTGACGAACGCCACCCCGGTGGTGCACGTCATGATGTGAATGATCCATCGAGTGGCCCCGCTCCCCGCGAGGGGGGTCCGGCGAACCACGGCCCCAGCGGAGAACAGCCGCCGTCCTGGCCAGGAGGCGGCGGACAACGCCCGCCCCAGCCACCGCACGGTCCCGGCGCACACCCACCCCGTCCCGGCGCTGGCGGACCACGGCCGGCCGGCCCCGGTCAGCC
>NZ_AGVX02000326.1 GCF_000239155.1 Actinoalloteichus spitiensis RMV-1378 | reverse complement strand
CGGGTGCTCACCGCCGGACGGCACCCGGCCGCCGGTTCAGCCCGCCAAGCGGGACTGGAACGACAGAACCCCCGTTGACCTGGTCAACGGGGGTTCTGGCTGAGCCGCCTGAGGGAATCGAACCCTCGACCTACGCATTACGAGTGCGTCGCTCTGGCCGACTGAGCTAAGGCGGCGCGCCGTGGGCACGGCACGGACAGTCTAGCGAACGGCGAGCGGCCGGGACGAGCGGGGTCGGTACCCGGCGGCCCGGTGCCTGCCCGCCGGGAGCTCGGGCGGGTCAGCCGCGCCACAGCACCATGAGCATGGCCTCCACGGCGATGCGCGGCTTGACGTTCGCGGCCAGCGCGTCCCGGCACTCCAGTACCGCCTCCAGCCTTCGGAGGGTCGACTCCGGCGTCCACCGGGCCGCCGCCGAGCGGCTGTCCGCCTCCCGGTCGGGGTGGTTCAACGGCACCGCCGCCCCGGCAGAGAGGACGAGGACGTCCCGGTAGAAGGCCGTGAGGTCGATGAGCGCCTGGTCCAGGGAGTCGCGTTGGGTACGGGTGGTCCGGGACTTCTGCCGCTTCTCCAGCTCCCGGACGGCGGCGTTCGCGCCCCTGGTCGCCGCCGCGGTGCCCTTGCCGGTTCCACCGGCGCCCATCGCCGTGCGCAACGCCTCCTTCTCCTCCTCGTTCCGGGCCTCGTTGGCCTCGACCGCGTCGGTCTCGGCGGCCTTCACCAGCTCGTCGGCACACCGGAACACGTCGGAGGAGCGGTGGAGGGCGGTGGGCACCGCCAACACCGCCGCACGGCGCTGCCTGGCGGCCTCGTCCGTCGCCAGGCGGCGCGCCCGCTCCACATGGCCCCCGCACACCGACGCCGCCCAGTCGGCGAGCTCGGGGTCCACCCCGTCTCGGTCACGCAGCGCCCGGGAGATGTCCTCGGGCCGGGGCGTGCCCAGCGCCAGCGGCCGGCACCGGGACCGGATGGTCACCGGCACGTCATCGGGGTGGTCGGACGGGGCGCACAGCAGGAACACCGTCCGCTCCGCCGGTTCCTCCACCGCCTTGAGCAACGCGTTCGCCGCCCCCTCCGTCAACCGGTCGGCGTCCTCCACCAACACCACCTGCCAGCGGCCGGCGGTGGGCCGCCTGGCGGCCGCCTGCACGAGGGCACGCATCTCGGCGACGGAGATCGACAACCCGTCCGGCGCGACGATCCGCAGGTCGGCGTGGGTGCCGGCGAGCGCGGTACGACACCCCTGGCAGGCCCCGCACCCGGGTACCGGGCCGGGGACGACGCACTGGAGCGCGGCGGCGAACACCCGCGCGACCGTCGTCTGCCCGGATCCCGGAGGACCGGTCAACAGCCAGGCGTGGGTCATCGCACCCCCACCAGGAGCCCCGCCGGAGACGGACCCGGCCGCGTCGACCGCGGCGGCGGACAGCTCGGCCAGCACCGCCCGCTGACCCACGACCTCCGCCCACACGCCGGTGGTGGGAACCGCCGGTTGGCCGGGGACGGCTTCCACGCTCGCAGTCACCCCCACATTGTGCAGCCCACCGCGAGTGGCCCCTGGAGCGGGCGAGCCGGCAGAACGGGCACCGGACCTGGTGCGGCCGGGTCCCGGCGGACCTGACCACGGGTGCACCGGCTCGCCCGGCGGGTCAGCTCTCGGGCAGCGCGACCGTCCGCCCCTCGTACCCCTGCGCGTCGCTGATCATGCGGAAGCGGCGGTCCCGCAGCACCCGCCCGACGGCCTCCCGGACCCGCCGCTCGACCTCGTCGTCGCCGCCGTCCGCGTCGACGACCAGGTAGCGGTCCGGGTTGGCGGCCGCCATCTCGCCCAGCAACCGCTTCACCTGCCAGTTGTGCTTGAGGTCCTCGGTACCGGGCCCCCCGTCCGAACGCGGCTCCCGGTCGAGCAGCACGGTGATGTCCGCGTAGAGGCGACCGGTCGCCCAGTCCCCCAGCCCCTCCAGTTCGTGTTGGGCCAGCCCCGCCGCCGCGCCGAAGTGCGCCAGCGGGCTGTCCACGTAGCGTTCCATCACCACGACCGCGCCCGCGTCCAGGGCAGGACGGACCACCTGCTCCACCACGTCGCTGCGCACGGCTGCCGCGACCAGCGCGTTGGCCCGCGCACCCGACACCTCGACGGACTTGAGCACGTTGCGCAGCCGCTGCTCGTCCAGGGCGGGGTCAGCGGCGAGCACCACCCGGTTTCCGCCAGCGGTCAGCCAGTCCGTGAGCCGCCGGGCCTGCTCGGCGGTGTCCACCGCCGTGTCGCCCTCGACCGCGATCAGGAGGCCGTTGCCCTCCCGCCGGGACCGGAAGACGGCACGCAGGTCGGCGAGGATGGGACGGCTGCGCCGGTCGTCCATCTGGCGGTAGGCCACCACTCCGAGCACGGCGGCCACGACACCGGCGCCGAGCAGGATGGGCCTGGTGGCGTCGACCTCCACCTCGGCGCCGAAGAAGGACAGCGTGCGGGGCCGCAGGATCGCCAGCAGGGTCGGCACGAGGGCCAGGGCGGCGACGAGCACGACCCGGAGCAGCGACTGGACCATGGCGACGGTTCGTCCCCTGACCGCGTCGTCCACCTGGGTGCCGATGATGGTGAGACCGGTCAGGAAGGCGATGCCGGCGAACCCGCCGACCAGGGGAACCACCAGGAGGGCGATCCACAGCTGCGGCGCGAGCGCCACCGGGAACAGGGCCAGGCCGGCCCCGACGATCGCCGAGCCGAAGAGCCGGTTGTGCGGGATGCGTTGCGCGAACTTGGGCGCACCGGCCATGCCCCCGGCCAGGCCGAGGAAGATGGCCGCGAACAACAGGCCGTACCCGGTGTCCCCGGCGGAGAGGCTGTTGGAGTAGAGCTGGGCGGTGGCGACCACCGCGCCGCCGGCGGCGACCGCCCCGATGACACCGATGACCAGACCCCGGATCAACGGGGTGGTACCGATGAAGCGGAACCCGTCCCGGAGCATCGCCAGCGCTCCTGGCCGCTCCGCGGCCCCGGCCTCGGCGCCGTCGCTCTCCTCGGAAACGGGCTGGGGCGTCTCCCGTGCTTCCGCCGGGGCCTCGTCCCCCACCCTGCGCCGCAGGGACAGCTCCGGGATCCGGGTCGACACGATGATCGCGGAGGTGAGGAAGAGCAGCCCGTTGACGACGACCGCGATGTAGGCGATGCCCAGTTCGCTCTCGAGCTGGAGGATCGGCCCGATCGCGGTGACCAGCGCGTACAGGCCGGCACCGCTGATCACGGAGATGCCGTAGGTCATCACCAGGCTCAGCTGGTTGGCGGTCTCCACCTGGTCCCGCCGACGCAGCAGGTTGGGGATCGCCGAGTCCTTCGCGGGAATCCACAGCAGCGCGCAGCAGCCGATGAGGAAGTTCGCGACGAACAGCCACAGCAGGGGACCCGTCACGCTGTCCGACAGCGAACCGACCAGGGGGATGGAGAGGAAGAACAGGCATCGCAGGCTGTCGCAGACCACCATCACCTTGCGGCGGTCGAACCGGTCCGCGAGGATCCCGCCCACCGGGGCGAATAACAAGCCCGGCAGGAGTTGGGTCAGGACGACCGCGCTCAGGGCGAAGCTCTGGGCCAGGTAGCTGTCGGTGAACTTGGCGACCAGTCCCGTCAGCGCCAGGAATGACAGCCAGTCACCCATGCTGCAGATCGCGCTGACCATCCACAGCCGGCGGAACGCCGGGATGGCCAGAACGCTCCGTATCCGGTGGGCGGTCGTGGTGCCCGTTCCCCCGGTCTGCCGGCCAGTCGGAATGGCCGGCTGCGCCGCGCTAATGCTGACCACCCCCTGTTGGCCGTTGCTGCAAGGACCTGCGCTCAGAGTAGTCGGAAAATGTGATCAAGACGGCCGAACCGGCTGTCCGGGTGATGACAGCAGTCACAGCCCGCCTCCTCCGACACCGGCTCCGCACGCTACGTCCCCGATGTTGAGGATTCGCTGAGGACGCGGGGTCCCTCGGTCAGGGGTGGAGTGCCACGGCGGACCGGCAGGACGCTGGTTCCGGCGCCTCCGGTCGTCATGAGACCCAGTACGCGCCGATGATCACCGCGATCATCAGCAGCGCCATGACCAGCGGAAGCAGTCGGTGGAGGGTGGAGCCGGACCGCTCCGCGATCACCTCGGGCACCGGGTAGGAGCCCGCCGCGCTCTCCGCCCACACCTCGGGGGAGACGGATGTCGGGTGCGGCGCTCCTTGCTGCCCCGGACGCGCACCCGCACCGGACGTCCAGAGCCCCGCCTCCCGCTCGGCGGCACGCCGCATCCGCTCGCTCGGCTCGGGTGGGCGCACCGCGCCCACCGGCACGGCAG
>NZ_AGVX02000327.1 GCF_000239155.1 Actinoalloteichus spitiensis RMV-1378 | reverse complement strand
GCGCCGCCGGCCTCTCCACCGGCTCAGGCGGGAACGAGCCGCACGCCCGGGGTCCGCGCGAGCGCGGCGGCCTCGGCCAGCGAGTTGGCGACCGGGTAGCCGGTGGCCAGCAGCCGGTGGGGCGCCGTCATACCGGTGGTCACGAGCACGCACCCCGTTCCCACCTGACCCGCGGCGGCCGCGTCGTCCAACACGTCGCCGACGAGCACCACCTCGGAGGGGGACAGGTCGAGTTCCCGCAGGTGGCGGTCGAGGTGTTCGGCCTTCGAACCGCCACCCACGTCGTCCCGCAGCCCGTCGACCCGGCGGAAGTGGTCGACCAGCCCCAGCTTCGTGATCAACGGGACCAGGTCGGTGTGGAACCACATGGACAGCAGCGACTGGCTGCCGCCGGCCTCACCCCAGGACCGCAGCACGTCCCGGGCACCCGCGCTGAGGTCGCAGGTGTGCAGCAGCTCGTCGTAGGAGCGGTGGTAGAGAGCGTCGAGTTCCGCCCAGTCCTCCGGCGACAGCTCGCGGCCGAGCAGCCTCGTGTAGCACTCCTGGAGGGGCCGGGAGAAGACGTCCCGCCAGTAGTCCAGTTCGATCTCGTCCCGGCCGTAGAGCCGGCAGACCGCGTTGACACCGGCCATCACCGCGTGGTTGTCGTCGAGCAGGGTGCCGTTCCAGTCCCACACGATGTGTCGGGTGGCGGTTGTCTCCACCGTCCGCGTCACTACAGCCCTCCTCGTGGCGTCGTCCTGCTTCCATCACCAACCGCGCCCGCCGGCCGAGCACGAGCACCCCCGCGTTTCCGCGCGCCGGGCCGCACGGTACCGGGCGGGCTGGCGCCACTGCCAGGCCACGAACCCTGCCCGCCGCTTCCGGTGTCCGGTCTCACAACGCCGCCGCCCTGCCCTCCCGGCGGCTACCTCGGTCCTCCGGGCGGCGGACCCGGTGGGAGTGGGCCCGGCGCGGGGGAAGGCACGACACCGGCAGCCGATCCCACCTCCTCCGGCCGCGAGGCCGGGCCCGGGGCTGCCCGGCACGGCGGCGACGGTGATCGGCACGCACCGCCCCCAGCAGGACACGGGCGGTCGTCCCCTCGCCGCCCGGACGAGGAGCGGCGCCCGGCCGGGATCGGCGCCCACCCTCGACCGGGGTTCTCGCGCGCCGTCGACCTCGCCACCACCGTCGCCACGGTGCCAATCGCCCACCGGCGGCTCCGACAGCGACGACCGCCGCGTCGAACTGGCCGGCTCACCCAGGCCGCGCCCTGACCCGCCTCGCGTTCGCGACGGCCGGTCAGGGCCTCGTGCTCCGCGACAGGACCCACGAGCACCGACCGGGACCGGACGAGTGGGGATCAGAACCGTTCGCGCAGCTCGTCGAGCACGTCCTCCTCAGCACCCTCCTCGGCCAGCTCCTCTCGCACCACCCGGAAGGCCAGCCCCTGGGAGTAGCCCTTCCTGGCCAGCATCCCGACCAGGCGCCGGACCCGGGCCTGGGCGTCGACGCCACCCGTGGAACGCATCTTCCGACGCACCAGCTGGCGGGCACGCTCCTCCTCCGCCTCGCCGTCCACGGTGTCCAGCGCCTCCGCGGCCACCTGGGCGTTGACCCCCTTGCGCCGCAACTCGCTGAGCAGAGCCCGCCGGCCCAGCCCGCGCTGCGTGTGCCGGGAGTGCACCCAGGCTTCGGCGAAGGCAGCGTCGTCCACCAGTCCGACCTCGTCGAACCTGTCCAGGACCGCGTCCGCGACCTCCTCCGGCACGGCACGCCGGAGGAGGCGGCTCCTGAGCTCGGCCCTGCTGTGCGGACGGGTCGTGAGCAGCCGGAGGCAGAGTTCCCGCGCCTGGGCCTCGTCCGGGGGGAGCCCGGGGTCCCGACCGGCCGCTGGTTCGTCAGCGGGGTCGGGACCGCCGACCGTGGGACCAACCATGCTCAGAAGTCAGCCGAGACGGGGGCTTCCTCAGGGTCGTCGAGTTTGGGGCCGATGCCCAGCTTCTCCTTGATGCGCTTCTCCAGCTCGTTGGCGACGTCCCCGTTCTCCCGCAGGTACCGGCGGGCGTTCTCCTTGCCCTGGCCGAGCTGGTCACCCTCGTAGGTGTACCAGGCTCCCGACTTCCGCAGGATGCCGTGCTCCACCCCCATGTCGATGAGGGAGCCCTCCCGGCTGATGCCGTGCCCGTAGAGGATGTCGAACTCGGCCTGTTTGAACGGAGGCGCGACCTTGTTCTTCACGACCTTGACGCGGGTGCGGTTACCGACCGCGTCGGAACCGTCCTTGAGGGTCTCGATGCGCCGGACGTCCAGCCGCACCGAGGAGTAGAACTTCAGGGCCCGCCCACCGGTGGTGGTCTCCGGCGAGCCGAACATCACGCCGACCTTCTCCCGGAGCTGGTTGATGAAGATGGCGGTGGTCTTGGCGGTGTGCAGGGCGGAGGTCAGCTTCCGCAGGGCCTGGCTCATCAGGCGCGCCTGGAGACCGACATGGCTGTCGCCCATCTCGCCCTCGATCTCGGCACGGGGTACCAGGGCCGCGACCGAGTCGATGACCAGGATGTCCAGCGCTCCGGAGCGGATCAGCATGTCCGCGATCTCCAGCGCCTGCTCCCCGGTGTCCGGCTGGGACACCAGCAGCGAGTCGGTGTCCACGCCGAGGGCCTTGGCGTACTCGGGGTCGAGGGCGTGTTCGGCGTCGATGAAGGCCGCGACCCCGCCGGCGCGCTGGGCGTTGGCCACCGAGTGCAGGGCGACCGTGGTCTTACCGGAACTCTCCGGGCCGTAGACCTCGACGACCCTGCCCCGGGGCAGGCCGCCGATGCCGAGGGCGACGTCGAGGGCGATGGAACCGGTGGGGATGACCTCCATCGGGGCCCGGCCCTCGTCCCCGAGACGCATCACCGACCCCTTGCCGAACTGCTTGTCGATCTGCGCCAGGGCCAGCTCGAGCGCCTTCTCCCTGTCGGGTGCTGCTGGTGCCATCGGGAATCCACCTCGGGTCGAGTCGTGCGTGGGGTCGTCTTGGGGCGTGCCACGGCCGGCGGAACCAACCTTCGTGCTTCCGGCTGGCCTGCTCCCGGGTCGGCGCCGCCACTGCCCGCCGGTCGGGCGGGCAGGAGGTCCGTGGTCGGCTGGACGGCTCCGCTCCGCGTCACGCCGAGCGGCGGCCGAGCGGGTTCCACGCTAGCTTCCGGGTCCGACAGCCGGGACGGGATGGGCTGCGGATGGAGGCGAGAGCCCGACCAGCGCGACCCAGCCTAGCCGAACAGGTGTTCGATCAACCACAGGAACACGCCATCGTGTGATCGCGACCGCGAACACCGCGGTCGAACCCGCCCGGGACGTCCGGCCGCGCCCGGCCCGCCGGCCCGACCGCACGGCCCGACCGCACGGGATGCGTCGTCACCCGGACGGGCGGACACTGGACAGCAGCCACCACTGCCTGGCGCTGTCCGCTCACGTCATGAGGAGGCCGCCGTGAGAATGAGCCAGTACCTTCCGGCCAACCACCCCCTGAGCAAGGTGTACCGGCTCGGGGCCGCGCTCGTCGGGACGGTGATCATCGTGTTCGGTGTCCTCGGCCTGGCGAACCGGCTCCCGCTGTTCACCACCGAGGGCCGGGACTTCCTCGGGTTGTCCAACAACGGGCTGCTGTCGCTGATCTCCCTCGTGGTCGGCGCCGTGCTCATCGGTGCGGCGGTGCGCGGCGGAGCGGCGGCGTCCACCACCACGGCGGTCATCGGAGCCCTGTTCCTGCTGTCCGGCCTGCTGAACCTGGCCGTGCTCAACACCTCGCTGAACCTGTTGGCCTTCAAGATCCCGAACGTCCTCTTCAGCGTCGTCTGCGGGATCCTGCTGCTCTCGCTCGGGCTCTACGGACGGCTCAGCGGCGGACTCACCGAGGACAACCCCTACGTCCGCGCCCGCCACCACGAACCGCCGGACGCCGACCACTCGAGCGAGATCGCGGCCGACCGCCGCCGCCTCGCCCAGATCGACGAGATCGCCACGGCCGAAGCCGCCCTGGCCAACGGCCACGCCTCGCCCGAACAGGAGGCCATGGTGCGGGAGGACTCGCGGCACCGGGCCGAGGAGTCCCGGCGGGAGGCCTACACGCACTACCTCGAACACGAACGGGCCGAACGGCAGCGGCTGCTCCGCTACGGCCCGCACCGCACGGGACGCCACCGGGCCGGTCTGGCCTGACCGGCCACCGGTCAGGTCAACGGCGCTCCGGCGGTACGTCGAAGGCCTCGCACACCGCTCGCCACGCCTCCCGGGGGTCGACACCGGCTTCGAGCGCGTCGTCGACGGTGCGGCCCCCCAGGGCCGAGAAGACGTGGTCGCGGGCCAGCATCTCGGCGCGGATCCGGCCGAACTCCTCTGCCATCTTCCTCCGGAAGACCGTGTGCCTCATCCCGCCCAGGCTACCGCCGGCCCCCGGTCCTCCCCCGGGCCCCGAGGAGAACGGACGAACACGACGGATCTGACGTCCCGCCCAGGCCCGGCTAGCCTGGAGGCCGTGTTGGCACTGTTCCAGGGAGATCCGACCGGCCTGTCCTCTCCGGTGACGCAGTTGCTCCTCATCGGGGCGCTCGCCACCTCGATCACGCTCGCCGCCCGGTGGTGGTGGCAGCAGCGGAAGCGCTGACTCCACCCGAGGACTCCACCGGGAACGCCCCACCCGGGTGGTGGGGCGCCCGGGAGGAGGCCGCGTCCACCGCCCTCAGGTGTGCCGCAACGAGACGACGACGGCGGCCACCAGCAGCGGCAGCGTGGCGAGCCCGACGAGGACGCCGAGCATCGCGAAGGACGCGGCGCTCACGACCAGACCGGCGACGACGGCGCCGGCCACCCCCGACATGCTCATCACGGTGTCGGACAGGCCCTGGAGCAGGGGGCGGAGCTCCCGCGTCGTGGCTTCGGTCAACGCCAGGGACGCCGACACCAACAGCCCCGACCAGCCCATCCCGAGCACGGTGAGCCCTGCCGCGAGCTGGGGTGCCTCGTGGTCAGGCGCCATGCCCGACAGGCCCACCCCGGCGACCAGCATCGCCGCTCCCAGCCCGAGCACCGGTACCGCCCCGTGCCGGTCCACCAGCCACCCGAAGAGCGGGCTGAACGCGTACATCCCCAGGAAGTGGGAGCTCAGCACCACGCCGACACCGCTGAGCGAGGCACCACCGTGGTAGAGGTGCACCGGGGTCATGGTCATCATCGCGGTCATCGCGCCGTGCGCCGCGACGACGGCCCCCAACGCCAACAGCCCTTCGGTGGGCAGCCGTCGGAGCTCGGTCACCCACTCCACCGCCCGCCGGGAGCTGACGCGCACCGCTCCGCTCCCCCGCCCCTCCACCTCGGGGAGGAGATCGGGCGCCGAGGGGAGGCGGTCGGCGACCGAGGGGAGGGGGTCGGGCCGCAGCCAGCGGAACACGCCCAGTCCCGCCAGGGCGAAGGTCGTGGCGACCAGCAGGAAGGGTCCGGTGTCCCCGGGCAGGCCCACGGTGCCGGCAGCGTTCTCACCCACGACGGCGAGGTTGGGTCCCACCACCACACCACCCGCCGTCGCGAAGACCATGACGGACAGCCGGCGGCCGCCGTTGCGGGGTGACGCCGCACCCCCGGGGTCGACGACGGCGTAGCGGGCGGCGAAGTTCGCCGCCGTTCCCGCCCCGAGCAGCAACATCGCTCCGACCAGGAGCGGCCAACTGCCCAGCCCGACGGCGAGCGCGGCCGCCGCCGCGCCGAGCGTTCCCACCGCGTACCCGGCGGACAGCGACCACCGGCGTCCCCGCCGGGCCGCCATCCGTCCCAGCGGCAGCGCGATGAGCGCGGCCCCCAACAGGGTGGTGGCCTGCGCCAGCCCCGCCAACGCCTCGGACCCGGCGAGTCGGAGCACGGCGACGCCGCTCGTCGTCACCCCGATGGCGACCCCGACTCCGGAGAGGACCTGGGTGACCACGAGCACGACCAGAATCCGCCGATCGGCGGCCACGGCTCCTCCTTCGTCGCCGCCGAGCGAAAACCCCTGATGACAGCTCATGAACCGCACCACCCCGCCGTCGACCGACACGCGACTACCGACCACACCCTGGGATGAGGTGGTACTACTCGATCGTGTCAGCGGCCGGGAGCCGCGAACACGGCCGGCTGTGCGAAGCGGTGGGGCCAGCCGAGGGATCATCCGGAGCGGCGGCGGCTACTCCGAGCGACCACGGCCGTCGCCGTTCGAGAACCGTTGCCGGCGGATCAGGGCTCCAACCCCGGTTGCACGTGGTCCTCGAAGTAGTCGGCGAGCACGTCCGGCGACAGTGTCCCCGGGTCGGCGCTGGAGGTGAGCAGCACACCGACCAGCGGGCGGTCGTCGACGGTGAACACGAGCCGCCCGACCGACTCCTCGACGGTGGTCCGGTAACGCCCCCGCAGACCGTTGCCCGTCCAGTGGGCCTGGACCAGGTCCCCCTCGGAGCCGCCGAGCCAGAAGGCGGCGGTGTCCTCGGCCGCCTCCGCGGAGGGCGCGTGGTTGTAGGCGAGGGTGTGGCTCCACGTCCCCTCGGTGAACCGGCAGGTCACCAGAACCCCGTCGGGTTGGCCGTCGTCGGTTCCGCTCCCGGGTTCGCACCGGCCCGGGTGGTCGTCGGGCACGGAGCCCGCCAGCTGGCGCATGCACGCGGTGAAACCGTCGTCGTCCACGGGGCCGGGCTGGCGGCAGTCGGCGGCCGAGGGCAGGTCCTCGCCCCGGGTGAGGACGACGGTGGCGGTGGCTCCGCCGGCCACCGCCACCACGGCGCCCAGCGCGAGGAGCACGGCACCCCGCCGCCGTGCCGGTGGCCGTGGGGGGACCAGCGGCGGCGGTGACCCGTGGTGCCCGGGAGGTCCGGGGTGCCCGGGACCGCCAGGGCCCACGGGGCCGGCCAGGGCCGGCGCGGGGAAACCACCGGTCGGCGGGCCCAGCCCCGGGGCGGGGTGGGGAGCGGTCGGGAGGCCGGTGCTGGCGGGAGGGGGAACCGGTGGGGACGCGACCGGCTGCCCGGCAGGGCGGGGGCTGGCGGCGGAGGCCTCGGAACCGGACACGTCGCGGGCGCCGAGGGCGACGGCGGTCTCCGGCTGGTCCAGGCTGGTCGGCAGGACGCCCGTCCGCTCGGTGATGAGGGTGGCGACCAGCGGGATGCGGCTGGCCCCTCCGACCAGGTAGATCCCGACGAGCTCCTCGGCGGTGTGCCCGCTGGCGGTCACGGTGTCCCGGAGCACAGTCGCGCTGCGCAGCAGGTTCGCCCGCACCAAGGCGTCGAGTTCCGCCCGGGTGACGAGGACGTCGGGGAAGGGTTCCGGGAGCGGGACCTCCGTCTGGGAGTGCCGGGACAACGCCTCCTTCGCCGCCCTGACGTCCTCCCGGAGCATGCGCTGGGCCCGTCGGTCGGACGTCGTCTCGGGACGCAGCAGCCGCTGCCACCGCCCTGGCTCCTGGTGGGAGACCTGGCTGCCGACGTGGTCGAGCAGCACCTGGTCCACGTCCAGGCCCCCGAGGTTGGGCAGGCCGTTCTCGGCGAGGACGACGAAGCCGTCCTCGGTCGCGGCCACGACCGCGCAGTCGAAGGTCCCCGCCCCCAGGTCGTAGACGGCGAGCGCCTGTCCGGGTGCGAGCGAACGACCGGGGAACGAGGCGAAGTGCGCGGCGGCGGCCACGGGCTCGGGGACCAGCACCAGCGGGCACGTGAAGCCCGCGAGGCGGGCCGCGGAGAGCAGCACCGTCCTCCGGGTGGCGCCCCACCGCGCGGGGTGCGTGAGCCGCACCTCGTCGAGGTCGTCCCCGCCGAGCTGCCGGGCGGCCTCCTCCGCCACCCTGCCGAGCACCGCGGCCAAGGCGTCGGTGACGGTGACGACGGTCGTGCCCAGCAGGAGGGTGCCCTCGTCGATCCGCCGTTTGGGGTTGGGTTCGAACCGGGCCGGGTCGAGCCGGGCGCGGCGCTCGGCGTCCCGGCCGACGACGAGCGTGCCGTCCTCGTCCGCGTACACGGCGGAGGGCATGGTGGCGGAACCGTCGAGTTCGACGACCCTCGGCTCCCTGCCGTGCGCCGAGAGCACGGCGACCGTGTTCGAGGTGCCGAGGTCCACGGACAGGACACGCACTGCGACTCTCCTCGGGGCTCCGGCCGGTCCAGCGCGGGCTGGTCCGCGTCTGGTCGCCCACCCCCGGCATCACCCGACCAGGGGACGGACCAGGCTCATGCTGCCATGTCACGAACGGCCGCCGGGGCCGGTGGCCGGGAATTCGCCGCCGCGGGCGCGCGGCGCCGGGTCCGTCGCCGGCACCCCGGTCCAGGGGTGCTGGTGTCGGTCGGGTCGGTCAGGATGGGCACCGTGCGCGACGGCGAGAACGGGAACACCCGGGGTACCAGCGGCGAACCGGACGGGCGGACGGACGTGCTGGAGGTCTTCTCCCCGGCGACGGCCGGCTGGTTCCGCGCCGCGTTCGCCAGCCCGACCTCGGCCCAGCGGCAGGCCTGGACGGCGATCTCCCGGGGAGAGCACACCCTGGTCGTCGCCCCGACGGGGTCCGGGAAGACCTTGGCGGCCTTCCTGTGGGCGCTGGACACCCTGGCCACCTCCCCCAGCGCCGCCGACGCGGCGCCGGCCTGCCGGGTGCTCTACGTGTCACCGCTGAAGGCGCTGGCCGTGGACGTGGAACGCAACCTCCGCACGCCGTTGGCCGGGATCGGGCAGACGGCCCGCCGGTTGGGGCAGGACCCGCCGGAGATCAGGGTGGGCATCCGGACCGGGGACACGCCCTCCTCGGAGCGGCGGGCCTTCGCGCGACGTCCCCCCGATGTCCTGGTGACCACGCCGGAGTCGCTGTTCCTGCTGCTCACCTCGCAGGCCCGGGAGCCGCTGCGCGGCGTGACCACCGTCATCCTCGACGAGGTGCACGCCCTGGCCGGTTCGAAGCGCGGGGCCCACCTGGCGCTGTCCCTGGAACGCCTCGACGAGCTGCTCCCGGGTCCGGCGCAGCGGATCGGCCTCTCCGCCACCGTCCGGCCCACCGAGGAGGTGGCGGCCTTCCTGGCCGGAGGGCGGCCGGTCCAGGTGGTCACGCCCGAGGACCCGAAACGGATCACGGTGACCGTGGAGGTGCCGGTCGCCGACATGACCGAGCTCGACGGCGGTGGCACCGCCCAGCCCGGCCGGCACCGGGGAGCCGCCGGCCCGGGCCGAGGCGTTCCCGAGGTGGGGGAGGCCGACCCGGGGGAGGACTTCCCCGGCCTGGGGACCGACTACCCGGGCTCCGGAGACGTCCGGGCCGAGGGCGGCGGGCGGAACACCTCCATCTGGCCGTCGGTCGAACGACGGGTGCTGGACCTGGTGGAGGCGCACCGTTCGACGATCGTCTTCACCAACTCCCGGCGACTCGCCGAGAGGCTGACGGCTCGGCTGAACGAGCTCGCGGCGGAACGGGCTGCGGACGCGGGCGCGCCCGACGACTCCCGCACCACGGGCGCGGTGTTCCCGGCCGAGGCGGTCGGCGCGTCCGGGATCACCGGCGGGGCGCCGCCCACCGTGGCCCGGGCGCACCACGGCTCCATGTCGAAGGAGCAGCGGGCCGGGGTTGAGGAGGACCTGAAGGCGGGTCGACTGCCGTGCGTGGTGGCCACCAGCTCGTTGGAGTTGGGCATCGACATGGGCGCCGTCGACCTGGTCGTCCAGGTCGAGGCTCCCCCCAGCGTCGCGTCCGGCATGCAGCGGGTGGGGCGGGCCGGCCACCAGGTGGGGGCGGTCTCCGAGGGCGTGGTGTTCCCGAAGTTCCGGGGGGACCTGATCTCGTGCGCGGTGGTCGCCGAGCGGATGAGAGCGGGGCTGATCGAGGCCCTGCGGTATCCGCGCAACCCGCTGGACGTGCTGGCCCAGCAGGTGGTGGCGATGGTGGCGATGGAACCGTGGACTGTCGAGGCCCTGGCCGGTGTGGTGCGCCGTGCCGCCCCCTTCTCGGCACTGCCGGACTCCGCCCTGCACGCGGTGTTGGACATGCTCGCCGGCCGGTACCCGAGCGAGGAGTTCGGCGAGCTGCGGCCTCGGATCGTCTGGGACCGCGTCCACGGGGAACTCCGGGGGCGGCCCGGAGCGGGAAGGTTGGCCGTGACCTCCGGCGGCACCATCCCCGACCGGGGGCTGTTCACGGTCACCACCCCGCCCAGCGAGGACGGCAGCGGGTCGCGGGTGGGCGAACTCGACGAGGAGATGGTCTACGAGTCCCGGGTGGGTGACACCTTCCTGCTCGGCACCTCGGCGTGGCGGGTGGAGGACATCACCCACGACCGGGTGATCGTGGTGCCCGCGCCAGGCCAACCGGCCCGGATGCCGTTCTGGAAGGGGGACACCCCTGGCCGCCCGCTGGAACTGGGGCGGGCGATCGGCTCGTTCGTGCGGGAACTCGGCGCGGCGGGGGAGGCGGGGGCCAGACGGCGGGCCGCCGAGGCGGGACTGGACGCGTGGGCCGTGGACAACCTGCTCGCCTACCTCCGCGAACAGCGGGAGGCCACCGGGCACGTGCCGGACGACCGCACCGTCGTCGTGGAACGGTTCCGCACCGAGCTCGGCGACTGGCAGCTGGTGGTGCACTCCCCCTTCGGTGGTCAGGTGAACGCGCCCTGGGCGCTGGCGATCGGAGCCCGGCTGCGGGAGCGGTACGGGACCGACGCGCAGATCGCCCACTCCGACGACGGGATCGTGCTGCGCGTCGTGGACGCGGTCACCGACGAGGGCGCGGAGGTGTCCCCGACGGCGGAGGACGTCCTGTTCGACCCGGGCGAGATCGACGACGTGGTCCGCGCGGAGGTCAGTGGTTCGGCCCTGTTCGCCGCCCGTTTCCGGGAGTGCGCCGCGCGGTCGCTGTTGCTGCCGCGCCGCGATCCCCGCCGACGTACCCCGTTGTGGCAACAACGTCAGCGGGCCGCTCAGCTGCTGGGGGTCGCCTCGGCGTACGAGCAGTTCCCCGTGGTGCTGGAGACGATGCGGGAGTGCCTGCGGGACGTCTACGACCTCCCGGGGTTGACCGACCTGCTGGCCGGGGTGCGCGACCGGCGGATCCGGGTCGTGGAGGTGGAGACCCCTTCGGCGTCGCCGTTCGCCCGCAGTCTCCTGTTCGGTTACGTCGGCATGTTCCTGTACGAGACCGACGCACCGCTGGCGGACCGGCGCGCCGCCGCCTTGAGCCTGGACTCCGGGCTGCTCGCGGAGCTCCTCGGGTCGGAGGCCATTCGGGAGCTGCTGGATCCGGACGTCCTGGCCGAGGTCGAGGCGGCGTTGCAGCGCACCGCTCCGGACCGGCACGTCACCAGTGCCGAACAGACCGCCGACCTGGTGCGGGCGTTGGGCGATCTGACGGAGGCGGAGGCCGCCGCGCGGGGCGCCCGGCCCGAGTGGTTGCGGGCCTTGGAGG
>NZ_AGVX02000328.1 GCF_000239155.1 Actinoalloteichus spitiensis RMV-1378 | reverse complement strand
GACCAGCTGCGCCGCGCCGCCCGTGCGGAGCGGGAGGCCCGGGCCCGGGCCGAAGCCGCCCGGACCGCCCGGGCGCGGGCGGCGGAGGTGGCCCGGGCGGTCGCCAGGGCGGGTGAGGCCGCGCTGGGAAGGCTCGCGGTCTCCGTGAGCGCCGCCGCGCACGCCAGGGACGTCGCCCAGGCCAGGCGCGCCGAACGCGAGGAGGCGTTGACGGCCGTCCGCAACCGGGCACGGGAACTCGGGACGGTGCTGGAGAAACTGATCGACGCGGCCCACCGGGACGAGGTGGTGCGGGCCGAGCGCCGCCTGCGGATCGAGCAGCTCGAGGCGAAGATCGCCGAGGATTTCGGTATCGGGCTCGACGAGCTGGTCGCCGAGTACGGCCCGACCGTCCCCGTCCCGCCGAGCCCGGCGGAACTGGCCGAGTTCGAGACCGCGCGTGAGCGCGGTGAGCAGGTGGTCGCGCCGGCCCCGGTGCCCTACGAGCGGGCGACCCAGCAGCGGCGCGCCAAGCGGGCGGAGCGGGACCTCTCCCTGCTGGGGCGGGTCAACCCGCTCGCCCTGGAGGAGTTCGCCGCGTTGGAGGAGCGTTACCGCTTCCTGTCGACGCAGCTGGAGGACCTCAAGGCCACCCGCCGCGATCTGCTGACCGTGGTGAAGGAGGTGGACGAGAAGATCCTGGAGGTCTTCTCCACCGCCTACACCGACGTGGCCAGGGAGTTCGAGATCGTCTTCGCCACGTTGTTCCCCGGAGGGGAGGGCCGGCTCGTGCTCACCGATCCGGACGACCTGCTCACCACCGGTGTCGACGTGGAGGCGCGCCCGCCGGGGAAGAAGGTCAAACGGCTCTCGCTGCTCTCCGGAGGGGAGAAGTCCCTGACCGCCGTGGCGATGCTGGTCGCGATCTTCCGGGCCCGACCCTCGCCCTTCTACGTCATGGACGAGGTCGAGGCGGCCCTGGACGACACGAACCTGCGCCGGCTCATCGGCCTGCTGGAGCAGCTCAGGGAGACCTCGCAGTTGATCATCATCACCCACCAGAAGCCGACCATGGAGATCGCCGACGCGCTCTACGGCGTGAGCATGCGGGGCGACGGCATCACGACGGTGATCTCGCAGCGGCTGCGGGATGCCGCGGACCGGGCGGGCGCGCTCGCCGCGGTGGCGGCGACACTCGACTCGGGTGGGGAGGAGACCGGCGCGGGGACGCCCGGTGAGTGAGGACCGTTCCGCCTCCGCCCTGGTGGTTCCGGCGGGTCAGCCGAGGCAGCGGGTGGTGGCGATGCCGCTGAGGAAGCGGCGCCACTCCGCCGACTCGAAGGTCAGCACCGGCCCAGTGGGGTTCTTGGAATCCCGGACGTCGATCACGTCGGGCCGCCGTGCGATCTCGACGCAGTTCCCGCCCCCGTTGCTTCGGCTGCTCTTCCGCCAGCGCACACCGGGCAACTGTGTGCTCACTCACTCTCCTCCTTGCTATCCCTCGTCCGCGGGCGGCAGCAGGGAGCGGGCCTCGGACCACCGTCCGAGGCCGCCCCGCCACACGAGCTAGCCTTCCAGGAACTCGTCGACCAGACGTTGGATCAGGCTCGCGGACTCCCCGGGCGACAGCGCCGTGTCGCGAAGGTGGTCGAAGATCTCGTTGTACCGGGCCACGTCCTCGGCGACCTCGATGTAGAGCCCCTTGCTCAGGGTCTCCAGGTACACGACATCGCCTTCGCCGTCGGGAAAGGACAGAGTGGTGAAGGCCGTGCCGAGGGAGGAGTGCACTCCGGCGCTGAACGGCAGCACCTGGATGGTGACGTTGTCCAGCTCAGCCTTCTCCAGGAGCCCTTCCAGCTGACGTGCCATCACCTTCGCACCGCCGATCAGCTGCCGCAACGCGGCCTCCCCGATGATCGCGTGCAGCGCGAGCGGGTCCTCCTCGCTGAGCCGGGACTGACGGGCCGCACGGAGCTTGGCCCGGCGCTCGATGGTGTCCGCGTCGATGTCCGAGCGCCAGGCCTGGATCACCTCCCGCGCGTAGTCCTCGGCCTGGAGCAGCCCGGGAATGAGGTCGATCTCGAAGGTGCGGATCTCGGAGGCGTCGGATTCCAGTCCGATGTACGATTCGAACCAGTCGATCACGGCATCGCCGTAGATCTCCCACCACCCTTTCCGCCGGCCCTCCTTCGCGAGTTCGATCAGGGAAGCAGCACGGTCGCCCGTCACCCCGTAGACCGCGAGCATCACCGTGACGTCGTTGGGGTGGGCCGCCTGCTGCGCGCGTTCCAATTTGGACAGCTTCGCCGGAGAGAAGTTCAACAGCGGCGACGCGGCCTCCAGGGTGAGCCTGGCCTGCTCGCGGAGTCGCCGTAACTCCCGAGCGAGTTGGCGCCTCCGTGCGGTCGGGTTGCCACGTTGGGTCACCCGTTCCTCCTTTGTCACCCCTACGAACGATCAAGCCCCGTTCCTACTGGACTCTACGGAGGGACGGGACCCCATCGCGTTACTCGTTCGGGTGAAACCATCGAAAGTGTCCGTTGGGCTCTTGTCTGGTTGAAAATTTCACGGGATGGTAGATCGGTGCTGGGTGCGCCGCATTCGCGGGGGCGGCCGACTACCGCGATCCCGCGCTGCGCGTCACCCGACGGTCCCGTACGACGCGCCACCACATTAGAGGGTCGGCTGCGCGGCTCGCGGTACTGACTAGGTCAGTAACCAGAAGAGGTGACAGGCATCATGCGAATGGCTGAGACGCGCACCTTCACTTTCTATCGTCGGGTGACGGGCAGTGATATTCGCAGCGGTCCTTGCACCAATCAGGTGGAGTTGAGTGAGGACAGGCGTGGTCTGTTCTTACGGTTGGCATCGACCGCCCGATTCTCCATCCTCCTGAACCGATCAGGTGTCACTGGGCTGATCGACGCGGTGGCGAACACCGCCGCTGCCGGTGCCACCCCCGGTGACGTCATGGGCACGCACGAACACCACGGCGCCCTGCGGATGCGGGTCACCGCCCCGGCCGACGGCGGGGCGGTCACGCTCACCCTCGCGCCCGGCGGCGACGAGATCAGCGTGGTGTTCTCCTCCCGGGAGCGTGAGGAACTCCTCGGGCACCTGCGCGGCGGTCTGAACCTGCTGCGCGGCCCCTGAGACCGCCCGCAGTCAGTCTGGCGCCAGCAGATCGCCGTACTCCGGGTGCCGACGGATCCACTGCGCCACGAAGGGGCAGCGCGGGCGCACCGCGAGCCCCCGACCACGCACGTCGTCGAGCGCGCGCCTGGTCAGCTCGCCGCCCACTCCGCGGCCCCCCAGCTCCGGCCGCACCTCGGCGTGGGTGAGGACCAGCACCCCCGGTTCCCGGCGGTAGTCGAGGAAGCCGCCGGGCCTCCCGTCCACGAGGACCTCGTAACGCGACCGTTCCCACACGTCCCGCACCTCGATGTCCACGCCGTACCGCCCTTCCCGTCGCTCCCGCGCGGCCCCACCCCGATCGTCCCGTCAGGAGGAGGTACCCGCCGTGTCGGCGTCCGACACCCGGGGGCGGGTCCCCGTTCCGCCGTCGGGCGAGACTGGGTCGTCGTCGCCGGAGGCGGGAGCGGGAACGTCGTCGCGGTGCCGCAACGACAGCAGGCCACCCACCACCAGGGTGATGAGCACGCCCAGCGGCGTGTACCACGGGAAGGCCAGCGCCAGGTCCTCTCCCCCGACCGGGATCTTCACCCCGAAGGCGATCAGCAGTACCCCCACGACAGTGCAACCGAAGGCGACCAGCGCGTCGCCCTGACGGGCCCGCTTCACCAGCAGCCCCAGCAGGAAGGCGCCGAGGAGCGCCCCGTAGGTGTAGCTCGCGATGCTCAGGCCCATCTCGACCACGGGGTTGTCCGTTCCCGTGAACAGCGAGGCGAAGACGACGAAGACCAGCGCCCACACCAGCGTCCAGATCCTGCCGTGCCGCAGGATCACGGAGTCCGCCAGCGGTCGCCGGCTGAACCGTTGGTAGAGATCGCTCACCGTCGAGGTGGACAACGAGTTCAGCGACGAGGACAGGGTGCTCATCGCGGCGGCGAGGATGCCGGCGACGAACAACCCCGACAGGCCGGGCGGGAACTCGGTGATGACGAAGGTGGGGAACAGGTCGTCGTTGGTGGCCATGCCGAGCTCGGCCGGCGCCGCGCCACGGTAGAACATCCACATCATGGCCCCGACCAGCAGGAACAGGGCGAACTGGAAGAACACCACGACGCCGCTGACGATCAGGGCGCGCTGGGAGTCGCGGACGTCGCGGCAGGCGAGCAGCCGCTGCACCATCAACTGGTCCGCGCCGTGGGAGGCCATCGCGAACACCGCCCCGCCCAGGACCGCGGTGACGAAGGCGTACTGGTTGGTCAGGACGTGCGAGCCGAAGTCGAGGAACTGGAGCTTGCCCGCCTCCACCAGCCCCGAGAACCACCCGTCCGGCAGCCGACCGGCGAGCAGCGCCACCGCGACGAACCCGCCCGCCGTGTAGAGGGCCATCTGCACGAGGTCCACCCAGATCACGGCCCTGATCCCGCCGAGGTAGGTGTAGACGACGGTGAACAGGGACAGGCCGAGGATGATCTGCCAGAACTCGGCCTCCACGCCGAAGGTCGCCAGGAGGATCTTGACCGGGATCGCGGTGGCGAACAGGCGCACCCCGTCCGCCAGCAGCCGGGTCACCAGGAAGGTCACCGAGGTCGCGCCCTGGAGCCCGCCGCCGAAGCGCTTCCCCAGGAAGGCGTAGGCGCTGACCAGGTTCCCCCGGAAGTAGCGGGGCAGCAGCACGAAGGCCACCACGATGCGACCGATCAGATAACCGATCGCCAACTGCAGGTAGGTGAAGGACCCCAGGTACGCGACCGTCGGCACGCTGATCACCGTCAGCGCGGACGTCTCGGTGGCCACCACCGAGAAGCACACGGCCCACCAGGGCAGGTTCCGGCCACCCACGAAGTAGTCGGAGGATGAGCGTTGCCTGCCCGCCAACAGGACGCCGAGCACCGGCATCAGCAGCAGGTATCCGACGATGACGGCAAGGTCCAGGGTGTGCACGGTGCCTCCCGATCAGATCGCGGTGGGGAGCTGCCGGTCGACCTCACCGAGTAGGAGGCGTCGGGGCCGCTGGGGGTGTGGTTGGGGCAGGGTCAACGGGTTCGCACCCGGGGTGATGGACCCGAGCAGCCTCGGACCGGAGGCACCGGTGGCCGACGGCAGGTTGGCTGGGAGGCCGTGCCAGCCGAGGAACCCGAGAAGCGCCGCGAGGCAGGCTTCCTTGCCGTCGGAGGGGAGACCGAGAGCCTCGGCGGTGACCACCTCGGCGGGTGCGACGGCCCTGGCCAGGGCGGACATCAGGGTGCGGTTGCCGACGCCGCCGCCCGAGACCACCACCCGGTCCGCCCGGTGCCGCGCGCACGCGTCCGCGACGGTGCGAGCCGTCAGCTCGACCAGGGTGGCCAGCAGGTCAGCGGTCCCGGGCCGCCCGTCATCATGGCGGTCCCCCCACCACGAGGCGAGCGCGGTGCGCAGGTAGTCGCCGTTGAAGTACTCCTTGCCGGTCGACTTCGGCGGCGGGGCCGCGTAGTAGGGATCGGCCAGCAGCCGGTCGAGCAGCCCGTCCAGCACCCTGCCGTCCGCCGCCAGGGTTCCCCCCGGGTCGTGGTCGTGCCGGCCGCCCGTCAGGTCCAGGCAGGCGGCATCGAGCAGTGCGTTCGCCGGGCCGGTGTCGTAGGCGACGACCTCCGGGCCCGAAGCCGCGGTGATGTTGGCGATTCCGCCGAGGTTGACGGCGACCGTGGTCCCGAAGCTCGACGACGGGACGGAGCCCGCCGAGGCGGCCGCCAACCACCACGAGTCCAACAGGGCCGCGAGCGGCGCGCCGTGGCCCCCGGCAGCGACGTCCCTGGCCCGCAGGTCGGAGATCACCGGAAGCCCCGTCGCCTCGGCGATCCAGGCCGGCTGCCCGAGCTGGAGCGTCCCCCGGCAGCGTCCGCCCTCCACCCAGTGGTAGACGGTCTGCCCGAGCGAGGCGACCAACCGGGCCTCGCCGCCACCCCAGCGGGCGAGGGCGTGTCGCGCGGCCGAGGCGAAGGCCTGCCCGACCTCGGTGTCCAGCTGGCAGAGCTCGGCGACGTCACACCGCCCGGGTGGGAGGGCCGCCGTCAGGCGCGCACGGAGACGCGGCGGGTACTCGACCGCGTCGGTGCCCAGCGCGTCGAGCCGCACGGCGTCCCCGGACAGCGCGAGGTCGACCACCGCCACGTCGACCGCGTCCATCGACGTGCCGGAGATCAAGCCGACCACCCGAAAACTCTTCACCTGATGTGGTCTAGAGCACTCCGCTGCTTCGCGCAAGTGGTTGATCGCGGTCAGTGATGCGCTGCGCGGTGCGGGGGCCGACGACGCCCCGGCGTCTCCGCACCCCGACCGCGAGGCGGGTGATGGGCGTCCAGTGCGAGGATGGGGCGGTGTCAACCACCCTGATCTGGATCATTGCCGTTGTTGCCGTGGTGCTGGTCGTCGCGCTGGTGACCGGTCTGCTCCTGGCACGCCGAAGGCGCATCAGCCTCCGCGAGGAGGCCCGGCGTTCCGAGGAGCTCGATCAGGGCCGCCGGGGCGCGCGGGGCGGTGGGTACCAGGCCGGCGGGGGAGTGAGCCTGTCCTCGGGCTCGGCCGCCCCCCCGTCGACGGAGTCCCCGGACCGCCCGGCCACGGCTCCCGCCCCCGACCAGGAACGCCCGCCGTCACCACCGCCCACGGCCGAGGTGACCGGTGAGGACGTCGAGCACCCGGTAGCCGAGCGGACCGAGACCGACGGGCAGCCCGGAGTCGGCGACGACGCCTCGGTCCCGCGCGACACCGCCCGCCGGGACGTGGTGGACGTCGAGCTCCCGGAGGACGCGGACCAGGCGAGCACCGACACCGCGCCCACCACGGACGTCCCCCCACGTCGTGCCCCCGAACCGCCGACCACCACGCCCCCGGCCGTCGAACCGCCGTCCACCCCCCTCCCCCCGGCCGAGACCTCCGTCACCGAACCGGAGGAGCCAGCCGCGCCCACCGAGCCCATCGCACCCACCACGGGACGGCTGGAGCGGCTGCGGGGACGCCTGTCCCGGTCGCGGTCCACCCTGGGCCAGAGCCTGCTCGGCCTGCTCGGCGCCGGTGACCTCGACGAGGACTCCTGGACCGACGTCGAGGACACGCTGCTGATGGCGGACCTGGGGGCCTCGGCGACCGCCGAGATCGTGGAGAAGCTGCGGGCCAGGATCGCGACCAGCGGAGCGCGCGACGCCGACCAGGTGCGGCGGATGCTGTCGGAGGTGCTGGTCGAGGCCCTCCAGCCGGGCTGGGAGCGGTCGGTCCGCGCGTTGCCGCACAGCGGCCGGCCGGCGGTGGTCCTCGTGGTGGGGGTCAACGGCACGGGCAAGACCACCACGACCGGCAAACTCGCCAGGGTCCTCGTCGCCGACGGCCGCCAGGTCCTGCTCGGCGCGGCGGACACCTTCCGGGCCGCGGCGGCGGACCAGCTCGCCACGTGGGCGGAACGCGTCGGCTCCGTCGTGGTCCGGGGGCGTGAGGGCGCGGACCCCGCCAGCGTTGCCTACGACGCGGTGCGGCAGGGCGTCGAACGGGAGGCGGACGCCGTCCTCGTCGACACCGCCGGCCGGTTGCACACCAAGACCGGGCTGATGGACGAACTGGGCAAGGTCAAGCGGGTCGTGGAGAAGCAGGCCGAGGTCGACGAGGTGCTGTTGGTGCTCGACGCGACCACCGGTCAGAACGGGCTGGTGCAGGCCAGGGTCTTCTCCGAGGTCGTCGACGTCACCGGGATCGTGCTCACCAAACTCGACGGCACGGCCAAGGGCGGGATCGTCTTCCAGGTCCAGCGGGAGCTGGGCGTTCCGGTCAAGCTGGTCGGACTCGGTGAGGGGCCGGACGACCTCGCGCCCTTCGAACCCGGCGCGTTCGTGCGTGCGTTGCTCGACTGAGCGACCTCCACCGGGTGGCTGAGGTGAGGCGCGGCACCCTCCCGCGAACACCTGAGGCCGAACGGTGGCACATCGGCCCCACCATTCGCCGGATCCCGCTAGGCCTCCAGGCGTGACCATTCCGCCGAACCGGTGGTCATGAGGTGAATTTTCGCCGTCCTGTCTGTCCATTTCGGGAACCGGTGTGCAGTGTTGGTCCACCCGCCGGCGCCGGCTGGGTGGCGGCGGTCCAACCTCACGATGGAGGACGGTCGAATGTTGCGAATACTGGGGCGGGTCGCGGTGGCGCTGCTGGCGTTGACCCTGTTCACCGGCACCGTGTCCGTGGCCACGGCGCCGGAGGCGCACGCCTACAACTGGACGAGAACACTGCGGGTGGGGGACAGCGGGGCGGACGTCCGTGAACTCCAGATCCGCGTGGCGGGCTGGGCGGCGAGCAGTTCCTCCCGCACCCACATCGCCATCGACGGCCAGTTCGGCCCGGCGACGGAGGGGGCGGTCCGCCGCTTCCAGTCGGCCTACGGCCTCGCGTCGGACGGCATCGTCGGCCCGGCCACCCAGGCACAGCTGAACTGGCTCGAGGCCTCCGACGGCTCCACCCGGCACTTCAACTTCTCCGAGTTCCACTCGAAGGACGGGGCCGGGTTCAGCGGCGGGAACGTCGGAGCATCCACCGTCCGGGAGAACGTCCGGCGGCTGATGTACAAGCTGGAGGCGATCCGCAAGAAGTCGGGTGACCGGCCCATCACGATCAACTCCGGTTTCCGCAGCCGGTCGCACAACTCCGCGGTCGGTGGCGCGGCCAACAGCCAGCACACGTACGGCATCGCCGCCGACATCGTGGTGAGCGGGCGCTCCGTGAGCCAGGTCATCGGCTACGCGCAGACGTCCGGCTTCTCCGGGATCATCCGGTACTCGACCTTCACCCACGTCGACAGCAGGGTGGAGTACTCCTACGGCGGCGGCGGGTACTACTGGGCCGTCTGACCTCGGGGCCCCCAGGTGAGGCCTGGGGGCCCCGCACGGGGCGGGAGCGCCAGGCGCTCCCGCCCCGTCCCGCGCTCCCGCCCCTGTGCCGCCGACACCCGCCCTGCGGGGGACGATCAGGGGACACGCCGTCGTAACGAGGAACATTCACAGTTCACGGCGTCGAAACGGCCCTGGACGACGACGGAAACAGCCGCCATCGATGCTCGCGCCAGTTCGGTCTACTGGAGGCGACATGGATAGTGGCGATTCCGCGTGGGTGCTCACCAGCGCTGCCCTGGTAATGCTGATGACGCCCGGACTGGCGTTCTTCTACGGCGGGATGGTCCGGGCGAAGAGCGTGCTCAACATGATCATGATGAGCCTGGGCAGCATGGCCGTCGTGGGCGTGCTGTGGGTTCTCTACGGCTACTCGATCGCGTTCGGGCAGGACGTCGGTGGTGGTCTGCTCGGTGACCCGACCGAGTTCCTCGGGCTCCGTGGCCTCATCGACGGATCGGCCATGTCGGGCTCGATTCCCACCATCGTGTTCGTCGCCTTCCAGGCGATGTTCGCGATCATCACGGTCGCCTTGATCTCCGGCGCCATCGCCGACCGTGCCCGGTTCGGCCCTTGGCTGATCTTCGCCGGGCTGTGGGCGACCCTCGTCTACTTCCCGGCCGCGCACTGGGTCTTCTCCTTCGACGACGAGGAGACCGGCTACGTCGGCGGGTGGATCGCCAACGGCCTGGAAGCCATCGACTTCGCCGGCGGGACCGCCGTCCACATCAACGCCGGCGCCGCCGCGCTCGCCCTGGCACTCGTCCTCGGTCGCCGTCGTGACTGGCCGCAGGACCCCGGGCGACCGCACAACCTGCCCTTCGTCGTCCTCGGCGCCGCCCTGCTCTGGTTCGGTTGGTTCGGCTTCAACGCGGGCTCGGCGCTGGCCGCCGACGCCACCGCCGGACTGGTCATGGTGAACACCCTGGTGGCCACCGGAGCCGCGATCCTCGGCTGGCTGCTCGTGGAGCGGATCCGCGACGGCCACGCCACCACCCTCGGGGCCGCCTCGGGCATCGTCGCCGGGCTGGTGGCGATCACCCCCGCCGGCGCCTCGGTGAGCCCGGTGGGCGCGGTGGTCCTGGGCGTGCTCGCCGGTGCCGTGTGCGCACTCGCGATCGGGCTGAAGTACCGGCTGGGGTACGACGACTCGCTCGACGTCGTCGGTGTCCACCTGGTCGGCGGCATGATCGGCACTGTCATGATCGGCCTCCTCGCCTCGGAGGAGGCCGGCGGAGTCGCCGGGCTGTTCTACGGAGGCGGCCTCGACCTGCTCTGGCGGCAGACGGTCGGCGCCCTCGCCGTCCTGGTCTTCTCGTTCGTCGTGAGCCTCCTGCTCGCACTCGCCGTCAAGGCGACGATCGGGTTCCGCGCCAGGGCGGCGGACGAGGACCTCGGCGTCGACCGCACCGAACACGCCGAGAGCGCCTACGAGCTGACCGGGTCCGCGACCGCGACCCGGACCGAGGTGCTCGGAGCGACCCAGGGCTCCGCCGAGGACGCGGTGGTGGCGGAGAGGAGTGCCCGATGAGGCTGGTCACCGCCATCGTCCGCTCGGCCGCGCTGGACGACGTCCGGGCGGGCCTCGACCGACTCGGCGTACTCGGCATGACCGTGAGCGAGGCGCGCGGGTACGGACGGCAGAAGGGCCGGACGGAGGTGTACCGGGGCGCCGGGTACTCCGTCGACTACATCACCAAGCTCCGGGTGGAGGTGCTGGTCGAGGAGAGCAGGGCCGAGGACGTGATCAGGACCGTGGTCGAAGCGGCACGCACCGGTGAGGTCGGTGACGGCAAGGTCTGGGTGACAGCGGTGGAGACCGTCGTGCGGGTCCGCACCGGCGAACGCGACTCCGAGGCGATCTAGGCCGACGCGCGACGTCCACCCCGCCGCCAGCCGACCAGCAGGGCCCCGTTCCCGTCCCCGGGAACGGGGCCCCGTCGCGTCCACCGTCCCCGCGTACCGATCCCTGATGAAGTCCGCGCGCCTAACCCCGTTCCGCCGTTCGGCCCCCTACCGTGATCACACCGCCCCGGCCTCGTGCGGAGTCCCCGTGACCGCCCCCACGCCAGGATGCGTAGGACTACACAGCCCGAATGAAGGGCCTTCACGCTGCCCTCGGAAGATCGCGGACGCCACTATTGATCACGTCAGGCCGGGAAGCCGGGCCTGCGAGGGAGCCGAGGGTTTCGCCCCGCAGGGGGTGGGGCGAAATCCGCACGCCACCGGTCGCGGCCTGACGGCGCGGTGCGCGGGCGGGTCCTCCGGGGGAGGAGGACCACCGCCCTGTCGGACCGGCGTCTGCTTCCGGGGTGACCGTACGAGGGGTCGGTCACCCCGGGGTGCCGGGCCCCGGTCGTGTCGGCGGACCCCGCTGTCCCACTGGGGGTGGGCGGCGAGGGGACCGTCCGACACGACCACGGCGCCCCGACCGCCGGAAGGCGGCGGGGCGCGGGGCCGGGGTGTGGGGTGGGGCC
>NZ_AGVX02000329.1 GCF_000239155.1 Actinoalloteichus spitiensis RMV-1378 | reverse complement strand
CGGGGCCCGCGAGCGGCAGCCGGTGCCGCCTCCGTGGTGAGCGGCGTCGCGGAGCGCGGCACGCGGACCGTGCTCTTCGGAACGGAACCGCTGTTCCGGGGACACCCCCAGGGCCTCTACGCGCAGGTGGGCAACGCCGTGTTCTGGGCCGCCGCCTGACGGGCGTGGTGCCGGCGGAGCGGCGCCGGGGCCCCGGTCGAGGAGCGACGCACGAGTCGGTCGACTCCCGCCCCGCGCCGCACGCTCCCGCGCCTCAGCCACCACCGACCCGGCCAGGCCGCCCCCAGCGCGGCGTGGCCGGGTCGGGTCGCCGCGTGCACCCGGTCGCCTCCGGGGTTCGACGGCCGACGTCCTCGCCGGCCCCGCCCGTCCCAGCGCAGCCCGCGGGGGGGCAGTCGGCGCGGTGTGCCCGTCGTGCGCCGGTTCGACGGGCGGGTGATCGTTGCGTGTTCCTCACCTCACCCGAGGTGACGGCGCTCTGACCTGCGTCGTCGCCCTGCGGCGGAGGGTGGTCGAGCCTGGGGGGCGAGCTGGCAGGCCGATATTGGCCAGCGACTTTGAGAATGTCCGATTTCCGGCCTACGGTGACGCCACCCATCGCCCCCGGGGGCCTTGAGCCATCACTGGGTGAGCGCGGCCGCGAGTGGAGTCGCGGGGCGGGTCCGGTCCAGGCCGCCGCGCCACCCCGTCGCGGCACCGCAACGTCGAAGGAGACGCCAGTGCGGAGATCCTCGCGGCCTCGCCACACGAAGCCGGGCACGAGCACCGCCGGCCTCCGGGTGCTGGTCGGCCAGCCGTCGCCGACCGGGGGCGCCCCGAACCGGCCGGGTCGGGGCTGGGCTCAGGCCCACCAGCACAACGCCGGAGCGAGGTGGCCCCGTCGCCGCGTTCCGCCGCAGACTGCCGCTCCGACGTGGCGCCGCGCGCCCGTCGGAACGCGTTGACCCCGCCTCCAGGGCGGGGGCAATCCGGGAGAGGAAGACAACAGTGTCGTTGAGAACCAGGCGATCCTGGCGGACCAGGGTGGCTGCCACGTCGGCCGCGTTCGCGGTGACAGCGCTCGTGGCCGGGTGCGGAGCCGACAGCGGTGACGGGACCATCGAGCTGCGCTACACGTTCTGGGGCAACCCGGACCGGGGCGAACGCACCGACGAGGCGGTGGCTCTGTTCGAGGAGCGCAACCCCGGGGTGAAGATCACCACGTCGTACTCCGAGTTCGGCGGGTACTGGCAGAAGCTCGCCACCGAGGCCGCGGGCGGGAACGCTCCCGACATCATCCAGATGGACTACACGTACCTGCGGGAGTACAGCGAGCGCGGCCAGCTGCTGGACCTGACCCCGTACATCGGCGAGCAGCTGGACGTCGACGACCTGCTGCCCGGCCTCGACGAGGCCGGCAAGATCGGCGACGACTACTTCGCGGTGCCCGTGGGCCGGAACATGATGTCCTTCCAGTACGACGCGGCGGTGTGGGAGGAGTCCGGGGCCCAGATGCCCGAGGCGGGCTGGACCTGGGAGGAGTTCCACGAGGCGCTGGACACCGTGAAGGACCACCTCCCGGATGGGCAGTGGGCCAGCGGCGCTCTGGGCGAGCACCTGCACATGCTCGACGTGCTGCTCCGGCAGGAGGGCAAGACGATCTTCACCGACGACGGGGAGCTGGGCTTCGACGAGGCGGACCTCGCCGAGTTCTGGGAGATCAGCGAGCGGATGCGGGAGGACGAGACGACCCCTCCGGCGAGTGTCATCATCAAGGGTGACACCGCGACGTCGTTGGGCAAGGGCCAGGTCATCGGCGAGTTCGGCTGGGACAACTTCATGGTGAGCGCCCAGAACACCTACGGCAGTGAGCTGTCGCTGGCTCCCTACCCCACCGACACCGGCGAGCTCGGCCTGTACTTCAAGCCGTCGATGCTGATGAGCGTGTCCGCCCGCTCCGAGCACCCCGAGGTGGCGGCCGAGTTCATCGACTTCATGATCAACGACCCGGAGGTGGGCGCGATCTTCGGGGCCAACCGGGGACTGCCGGCCACCTACACCCAGCGGGAGCAGGCCAACCTCGAGGGTGTCGACGTGGTGATCGACGAGTACGAGGCCAGCGTCGAGGACCAGCTGGGAGAGCCCGGCATCGCGCCGCCGCCCGGCGGCGCGGGCGTCGAGCGCCTGATGTCCCGGCTCGACGAGGAGATCAGCCACGGGAGGATCTCCATCGAGGAGGGCGTGGAACGCTTCTTCCGCGAGGCGGAGCAGGCGCTGGCCAACCCCTGATCCCGGGTGGACGCCGGGGCCCGGAGGTGGTGACCGGGCCCCGGCGTCCCC
>NZ_AGVX02000330.1 GCF_000239155.1 Actinoalloteichus spitiensis RMV-1378 | reverse complement strand
GCGACGAGCACCCGCGCCACCGAGGAGATCACCACCGCATCCCGGGACCGTCTCTCCCCCGCACCGCACCGAACCGCCGGCCCGGCGCGCCGGCCCGTTCCGGCACGCGGTGGACCGGCACCTCGGCTGGCCGGTAGCGGCACGAACGCGCCGCGCCAACCGGGGCCCGGACTGGGCGTGGCCTGCGCCACCTCCACCCTGCTGATCAGCGTCCGTGCCGGTGCTGCCCGGCAGGCTGTCGGGTGGCGGGGCTACGGTGCGGTCGCCGATGGCTCGCGGGGGTCCGGGGAACGGCACGCGGGCGGAGTCAGGGTGCGCGCCCGGCTCCCCGCCAGGCCTCGGCACCGCCCCGCCCGCGACGGGTCCTTCCGAGGCGGGAGGACCCGACCAGATCCCACGAGATGAGAGGGAGCACGACACCGATGCCGGAGACCCCCACGCCACCGGTTCCCACCAGGGCCGGGCAGGAGGCCGTACTCGGCGAGGACGGGCTGCGGCGCTGCGTCTGGGCGTCCACCCACCCGGTGAACAGGCACTACCACGACACCGAGTGGGGGTTGCCGGTACGGGGGGAACAGGAGCTGTACGAGCGGATCACCCTGGAGGGGTTCCAGGCCGGTCTGTCCTGGTTGACGATCCTGAACAAGCGCGCCGCCTTCCGGCAGGCGTTCTGCGACTTCGTCCCGGAGAAGGTCGCCGCCTTCACTGACGAGGACGTGGACCGCCTGATGACCAACGCGGCGATCGTCCGCAACCGGCGGAAGATCGAGGCGGCGCGGACGAACGCCCTCGCCGTCCTGGACCTGCGCGCGGAGGGCGGGCTGGACTCGTTCCTCTGGTCGTTCCGGCCGGAACGGACACCGGCGCCCCGTTCCACGGCTGAGGTGCCGACCACCAGCCCCGAGTCGACCGCCCTGTCGACGGCGCTCCGGCGGCTCGGCTTCGCGTTCGTCGGGCCCACCACGATCCACGCGCTGATGGAGGCGGTCGGGATGATCGACACCCACCTGGTGGGCTGTCACCGGCGGGGGACGTCCGGGGTGTGGCCCGAAGGCTGAGGGGTCCCGGCAGGCGCCAGCGCCCGGCGTTCGGGGCGGCGGTCATGCCCGAGCAGCGTCCCCTCCCGGGTACTCCGGCCGCCACATCGCGTCCTGGACCGCCTGGACGACGTCCTCGGCCTGACGCGCGGCCACCCCCTCCCGCACCGCCTGGCGGACGACGGCCGCGGCGACGGTGGCCGAGGAAGCGCGGAGGTTGCCGACCCGGGGCAGCAGGGGAGCCCCTGGCCCCACCTCCTCGACCTGCCCGGCCACCGCCTCCGCCGCGGCGAGCAGCATGCCCGCCGTCACGCGTTCGGCGCGGGCGACGATGACGCCGAGCCCGAGACCCGGGTAGAGCAGGGCGTTGTTGGCCTGGGCCACCACGTGCCGGGTACCCCGGAGGTCGACCGGGTCGGCCGGAACGCCCGTGGCGGTCAGGGCCCGCCCGCCGGTCCAGGACAGCAGGTCCGATGGCTTCGCCTCCGCCCGCTCGGTCGGGTTGGACAGCGGGAGGATGACGGGCCGCTCGGTGTGCTGGGCCATAGCGGCGACGACTCGTTCGTCGAAGGCCCCTGCCACCGTGGACGTGCCCACGAGGATGGTGGGGTGCACCTGCCGCACGGTCGAGAACAGGTCGACCGCGCCGTTGCCCCAGCCGGCCACCTCGTCGGGTGGCCGGGCGTAGTCCCGCTGGTAGTCGCGCAGCTCCCGCATGTCGGACACGAGCAGACCCTGGCGGTCCACCAGCCACACCCGGCAGGTCGCCTGCGCCCGGCTCAGACCGTCCCGGACCATGGCGTCGCGCAGCTGGTCGGCGATGCCGACCCCGGCGGTACCGGCGCCGAACACCACCACCCGCTGGTCGCGGAAGGGGCTGCCGGTAACGCGGAGCGCGTTCATCACCGCCGCCAGGGTGATCGCCCCTGTTCCCTGGAGGTCGTCGTTGAACACGCGACGGGTGCCCCCGTACGCCTCCAACAGCCGGCGGGCGTTGCCCGGTCCGAAGTCCTCCAGGTGCACCAACGCGTGCGGGTACCGGTCGGTGACGGCGTCGAGGAAGGCCGCCACGAACTCGTCGTAGCGTTCGCCGGTCGCCCTGCTGTGCCTGGCTCCCAGGTAGAGGGGATCGTTGAGGAGGGACTGGTTGTTGGTGCCGACGTCCAGCACCACCGGCAGGCAGCGCGCGGGGTGCACGCCGGCCGCCGCCGTGTACACCGAGAGCTTCCCCACGGCCAGCCGCACGCCGTGCACGCCCCAGTCGCCGATGCCCAGGATCTGCTCCGAGTCGGTGACCACCAGCAGGTCGACGTCCTCGGGTCCCAGCCCGCGCGCGTCGAGGGCGGGACCGATGTCCTCGGGGTGGTCGATCGACAGGTGGACGCCACGGGGGGACCGGTACTCGTGGCTGTAGTGGCGGACCGCCTGACCGACGGTGGGGTCGTAGACGACGGGCAGCAGCTCGGTGAGGTGCTCGGTGAGCAGCCGGTAGTACAGCACCTCGTTCCGGTCGTGCAGCTGTTCGAGGTACAGGTTCGCCGCGAGGTCGTCCGGCTGCGCCCGGCACTGCTCGTAGGCCCGCCGCGCCTGCTGGTCGAGGGTGAGCACCGCGTCTGGCAACCAGCCGACCAGGCCGAGCCGTTCGCGGTCGGCCCGGGAGAACGCCGTGCCCTGGTTGGTCAGGGCATCCCGCAGGACTTCCGGTACCTCGGCCATCCGCGTCCCCTCCCGGCCGGTCGTGTCCGCATCATCGCCCCCTTCCTGGCGCGGCGCATGCGGGGCGGCGGCCCCGCTCCCTCCGGGGGTGGCGCGGCCGGCCGAGCGGAGGGGCTCCCCTCCGGGCCCGTTCGCCCGACCGGTGGTCCCCCTGCCTCGTCGACGCTGGTCAGTCGCCGTCGGGCAGGTCCAGCTCGGACTCCCGCACCAGCAGCGCCAGCTGGACGCGGTTGGTCAGACCGAGTCGGGCGAGCGCGGCCGACACGTGGGTCTTGACGGTGGGAACGCTGAGGTGCAGGACGCGGGCGATGTCCGCGTTCGACAGGCCCCGCCCCACCTCGCGGGCTACCTGACGTTCCCGTTCGGCCAACGGGGCGAGCCTGGCACGTGCCTCCTCGGCGCGGCGGGACCGGGCGCCGTTCTCGGGGGCGACGGTGCGCCGGATGAGTCCCCGCAGCACCGACGGGGAGAGCACGGGGTCGCCGGCGGCGGCGCGCCGGATCGCCTCGACGAGGTGTTCCGGCGGGGTGTCCTTGAGCAGGAACCCGACCGCGCCGGCTGACAGTGCCCGGTGCACGTGCCGGTCGGCGTCGAAGGTGGTCAGCACGATGACCTCGGGAGGCGCGGGACGTGCCCTGAGCGCCTCGGTCGCGCTGAGACCGTCCATCGTCGGCATCCGGATGTCCATCAGCACGACGTCGACCGGGGTGGTCGTCAACGCGTCCAGCGCCTCCGCGCCGTTGGCAGCCCTGCCGACGACGGAGATGCCCTCGGCGCCCTTCAGCATCATCGTCAGCGCGGTCAGGACGAGGGGGTCGTCGTCGACGAGCAGGACCCGGACACCGGTCATGTCGGCCACGGTAGCCAGGCGGTCAGCCGCCAACCGCCATCGGGCAGCGGGCCGTGCTCCAGGTCGCCGCCCGCGATGCGGACCCGTTCGCGGAGTCCCAGCAGGCCCTGGCCCGATCCGGGCAACGCCGGGGCCGCCGAGTGCGCGGCTCCCCCGGAGTTGACCACGTCGAGGGTGAGCCCGTCCTCCGCGCGGCCGCTGGCGCGGACCACGACGGCGGTGCCCGGGGCGTGCTTGCGGGCGTTGGTCACCGCCTCCTGCACGACGCGGTAGGCGGTCCTGCCCAGTGATCCGGGCACCGCGTCCGACACCTCGTCGTGGTACCGGATGTCGACCCCGCCCGTGCTCGACTCCGCCACCAGCGCGGGCAGGTCGGTGAACGCGGGCTGGGGGGAGTCCGGTTCCGGGGCGCGCAGCACACCGATCACCTCCCGCAGGTCCTGGAGGGCCTGGTGCGCGCTGCTCCTGATGACCCCGACCGCCTGCCGTGTCTCCTCCGGGCTGGCGTCCGTCCGGTACTCCAGCGCGCCGGCGTGGAGGCTCAGCAGGGACAACCGGTGCCCCAGCACGTCGTGGATCTCCCGGGCGATCTCGTCCCGGCTCGACCGGCGTGCCCGCTCGGCGAGCAGCTCCGCCTCCGCCTCCGCCTGCTCGGCGCGGGTGCGCAACGACCGGAGCAACGACCGGCGCTGTTGCACCGTGATGCCCCAGGCGGTGGCCGCCGAGTGCACCGCGGCTCCCAGCAGGAGGACGAGCGGGCGCCCCTCGGGGGGTTCGGGCCGCCACCCCACGGACAGGGTGGCGGACACGAGGCTGAGCAGGAGGACGGCGATGCTGACCCGGGGTGGTCGCCGCACGGCCAGCGAGAAGAGCGCCGCGACCATCGCCCCGGCGGCGGTCTCGGCGACGGTGGCGACGACGACCAGCCCCACCGCGATGGCGGTGGGCCAGGACCGGCGCCACCACAGGGCGGCGCACCCCGCGACCCCCAGCAACTGGTCGGTCGTGGACAGCCAGCCGGGCATGGTGGGGTCCTGCCGGTAGAGGGCCGCCGTCCAGAGCCCGTAGGCGGCCGCCGCCAGGAAGAGCCCGAAGTCGACCAGCCAGTCCCGGCTCCCCTGGCGCCTGCGTCCCACGGCGGTCATGGGGTGTGAGCCTAGGAGGCGTGACACCGGACGAGCGGTCCCGCACGGCCTCGCGATACCGAAGTTGGTGCCGGCGGGACCTTCGACGGAGTTCCCCGGGGAGGCCGGCACCTCCGTCGGCGCGGTCGATCCCCCGGACCGAGGCGGCCGGACGCGTGCCGTGGCTAGCCTGCCGGCATGGTGAAGTTGATGGGAGCGGCCGGGTTCCTCCTGACGCTCATGGGGATCAGCGGCACGATCGACCATCTGGCGGCCCAGCCGGTCATGGGCTTCCTGTTGAACGTGCTCAACCGCGAGGTGTTCGAGCGGTTCGAGCTGTTCTCCGGCGTGGAGGTGTACGCGAACCTGACCGTCTCCGTGCTCGGGGTCGTGGTGGTGGTCCTCGCGGGCCGGCTGGGCAGGGGCTGACCACGCCCGGGCGGATCGGGAGCGGGGTCCCGAGCCGGCGGGGCGGGGACCGGCGCCCTCACCACGGCCCCCTCAGCTCACCACCGGCCCCGGGACCGTCCCCACCACGTGGACCGGGGCGAGGGCAAGGCTCCGGTCGTCAGCGAGCTGTCCGCCAGCCGTGTATCAAGATCGGTATGCGCTTGCTACGGGCACAGGAGGCGTTCTTCACGGCCAGGCGGCCCCGGAAGGACTCCCCGCACACCACGGCCGCCTACCGGCGGGACCTGGCTGGCATCACCCGCCTGCTCGCCGAGGAACACGCCGTGGCCGTGGAGGAGCTCCGCCTCGAGGGGGCCACGGCGGAGGCCCTGCGTGCGGCGTTCGGCCGCTTCGCCGACACCCACGCGAAGAGTTCGGTGCTCCGGGCGTGGTCCACCTGGAACCAGTTCCTCACCTTCTGCGTGGCGGAGGGCGTCCTCCCGGGCAACCCGATGGCGGCGATCGACCGGCCGCGCACGCCGCCGCTGTCCCCCAAGCCGCTGCGCGGCGAGGGGACCCCGGAAGAGCTGTTGCGCGCGGTGGCGGGGGGCGCGCGCCGGGCGCGCCGCCCGTGGCCGGAGCGTGACGTGCTGGTGCTCTCCCTCGGCCTGGTCACCGGGCTGCGCGCGGGGGAGATGCGGGAACTCACCCTGGACTCGGTGGTGGGACGTCCCGGGGAGCGACGACTGCACGTCCGGGGCAAGGGGAGCCGCGAACGGTCGATTCCCATCGAAGGGCCGTTGGAGCGGGTGATCGAGGGCTACCTGGCGTCCTGCCGCGCGAGGTTCCCGCACCGCCGGCCGCGGCGTTCCTCACCGCTGCTGCTGGACCAGCGGGGTGAGCCGATCGGGCGCGGCGCGTTGGAGTACCTGGTGAAGTCCTGCTTCCGGTGGGCCGGCCTGCACGACAGGGTGCCCTCAGGCGCGAGCCTGCACGCGCTGCGCCACACCTTCGCGACCCGGCTGGCCGAGGACGGCGCCAACGCCTCGGAGATCATGGCCTTGCTGGGGCA
>NZ_AGVX02000331.1 GCF_000239155.1 Actinoalloteichus spitiensis RMV-1378 | reverse complement strand
GGCTTCGACGGTTTCGGCTCGGGCGGCTTCGACTTCAGCGACATGTTCGGCAACCGGGGCGGGGCGTCCGGGGCGGAGAGCCTCGGCGACCTCTTCGGTGGCCTGTTCGGCCGCCGTCGCGGTGGCGGCGGGAACCGCGCGCAGCGCGGAGCCGACGTGGAGACCGAGATCAGCATCGACTTCACCGAGGCGGTGCGGGGTGCCACGGTGCCGCTGCGGCTGTCCAGTCCGGCGTCCTGCCAGACCTGCGGCGGGTCGGGGGCGAAGGTGGGCACGAGTCCCCGCGCCTGTCCGAACTGCGGCGGGTCCGGGCTGGTCAACCGCAGCCAGGGCGCGTTCGCGTTCAGCGAGCCCTGCCGGGACTGCCGGGGATCGGGCAAGCTGATCGACCAGCCCTGCCCGGACTGCGCCGGCGAGGGCGTCACCACCCAGACGCGGACCCTGACCGTCCGCATCCCGCCCGGGGTGTCCCACGGCCAGCGCATCCGGCTGGCCGGGCGGGGCGAGCCGGGCCGCAACAACGGTCCCACCGGCGATCTGTTCGTGCTCGTGCACGTCACCCCCCACCCGGTGTTCGGGCGGGACGGCGACAACCTGACGGTGACCGTTCCGGTGACGTTCCCCGAGCTGACGCTGGGAACGACCTTGACCGTGCCCACCCTGGACGGAAGGGTGTCACTCAAGGTGGCACCCGGCACCGCCAGCGGCCGGACCCTCCGGGTCCGGGGCAAGGGCATCGAACGACGGGACGGACGGGTCGGCGACCTGCTGGTCACCCTGCGGGTGAGCGTTCCCAGCAAGCTCGACGACGCGGCCAGAGCGGCCCTGGAGGCCTACGCCGAGGCCACCGCTGACCACGATCCGCGCGCGGAGATCCTGCGGCGCGCGGAGGACGGGAGGTAGGCATGACCGCGGGTTTCCCGTTCCCTGCCGGCGCCGACGAGGACACCCCGATGTTCGTCATCTCGGTGGCCGCCCAGCTCTCCGGCCTGCACGCGCAGACGCTGCGCACCTACGACCGGATGGGCCTGGTCTCTCCCGGCCGGGCCAACGGCGGCGGTAGGCGCTACTCGCCGAGGGACATCGGCCTGCTCCGGGAGGTGCAGCGGCTGTCCCAGGACGAGGGCGTCAACCTGGCCGGGATCAAGCGGATCATCGAGTTGGAGAACGAGCTGGAGGCGCTGCGGGCTCGGGTCGCGGAGCTGTCCGAGCAGGTCGCGGCGGCCAACGTCGCGGCCGAGCAGGCGGCGGCGGCCGTGCACGCCTCCTACCGCAGGGAGCTCGTCCCGCTGCCGGGACGACGGGAGACCGCGCTGGTGGTCTGGAAGCCGAAACCCCGCCGCTGAGCGCGAGCGGCACCGCCAGCCACGAGGGGCGGCGTCCGGTGCGGTACCGGGCGCCGCCCCTCGTCATGCCGCGACCGGCCCCCCATGACGACGCTCTCGCGTGACGCCCCGGCCCCGCCTCGGCACCGGGCACGCGGAACACCACGGCTCGTCCGTCCCGGGCCGGGCCGCGCTGGCCGTCCGGCCCCCCGGGAACGGCCCTCTCCCGCTGCCGTCAGCCCCGGCCCGCTGTCCGGGACGGCGGGGAAGGTGCTCCCGGGCGGGCGGTGAGGCGCCGCCCCGCCGGTCAGGCGTCACGGCCCGCTGGTCGGCCACCCGGTCATCGCCAGCTCGGCGACCCGGCGCAGGGTCTCCGTCCCGGCGCCGTCCCGGGCCTGGGCCGACATTCCCTGCACCACGGCTGCCACGTAGGTCCCCAACGCGGATGTGTCGGTGTCCGGCGGCAGGACACCCGCCGCGACATCGAGGTCGATCTTGGCGACCAGTCTCGCCCTGGCCTGTTCCCGCGTCTCCTGGAGCGCGCGACGGACGTCCTCGGACTCGGGTCCGCAGGTCGCGGCGGCGGTGATGAGGAGGCAGCCGGCGGGGTGCGTGTCATCGGTGTACTCGACGGCGCACTCGTGGAGCAGGCGCCGGACGGCGGAGTACGCCGTCGGTTCCTCCTCCAGTGCCCGCGCGGCGAAGGCCCCGTGCGTCCGCTGGTAGTGGCGCACCACCTCGTCGAAAAGGCCCCGTTTGTCCCCGAACGCCCAGTACAGGCTCGGCGGTTTGATTCCCAGCACCTGGGTCAGCCGGGACACGGACGTCGCCTCGTAGCCGTGCTGCCAGAACTCCCGCATCGCCTGCTCGACCGCATGGTCGCGGTCCAGGGTGCGGCGTCTGCCCGTACTTCCCACCCCCGCATCCTATAGCGATCGCTAATGAACGTGCTACGTTGCCCCTATAGCGATCACTAAACTAAGAGGAGCGGACAGCATGGAGCAGCGAACCTCGACCCGAACAGCCCTGGTCACGGGAGCGGGGCGTGGCATCGGCCGGGCGATCGCCGAACGGCTCGCCGCCGACGGACTGCTCGTCGCGGTGCACTACGGCCGCAGCGAACACGCGGCGGCTGAGGTCGTGGCCGGCATCCGCGCACGCGGCGGACACGCCTTCGCCCTTGGTGCGGAGTTCGGGGTCGACGGCGACGTGGACGCGCTCCACGCGGGTCTGGACTCGGGGTTGCGGGAGCACGCCGGCGAGGTCGCCCTGGACGTGCTGGTCAACAACGCGGCCATTCCGCACTCCGCCGGCCCTATCGAGCGGGAGACCCCGGAGACCTTCGACCCGGTGTTCGCCGTCAACGTGCGCACGCCGTTCTTCCTCATCCAGCGCGCGCTGCCGATCCTCCGCGACGGTGGCCGCATCATCACCATCTCCTCCGGAGTCACCCGGATCGCCCTGCCGGAGATGATCGGCTACGCGATGAGCAAGGGCGCGATGGACACCATGACCATGACCCTCGCCAAACAACTGGGGGCCCATGGCATCACCGTGAACAGCGTGGCGCCCGGCTACGTGGACACCGACGCCAACGCGTCCTGGCTGCGGGGGAACCCGGAGGCCGAACGCAGGGCGGCCGGGGAGGCAGCCCTGGGCAGGGTGGGGCAACCGTCGGACATCGCGGACGTGGTCGCCTTCCTCGCCTCCGAGGACGGGCGGTGGGTGACCGGCCACCTGGTGGACGCCACCGGCGGCGCCCGGCTCTGACCGGGACGACGCCCGGGGCACCCCGGGAGAACGGCACGATGCCACCGCGCGGGCCGGCCGCACCGGCCCGAGGCCGACCGATCCGCCCACCAGCGGCTCGGGCACGGGACCGGAACGAACGAACGGCCGGGGAGTTGGTCCCCGGCCGTTCGTCGACTCCGTCGTGTGCTCCGCGTGCTCCGACTCGGCGCTCAGCCGCCGGTGCTCGCGGCGCTGCTGCCGGCGTCACCGCCGCCCGACCCGACGCACTCGATCTTCGGTTGCGGCCGGTAGTGGACGGTGCGCGGTTCCCGGCGGACCTCCTGGCCGCTCAGATCCCGGATGATCCGGGTGTCGGTGACCGAGAAGCCCCGACCGCCCGCGCTCGGGCTGCACTCCGGGTCGCTGACCTCCACCGTCTCGGGGTCCTTGTGGTCGAAGGGCTGCCCGGTGTCCGACTCGACCTGGTACTGCTTGGTGCCCCAGATCCGGACCGTGATGTCGCTGGGCGTCCAGATGGTCTGGATCGCCACGCCGTGGTCGAGGTTGTTGCGGAACGACACGTCGATCACGCTGCTGCCGTCGGGGTTCTGGAAGACCGTCGCCTCCCGGCCCATCGGGTACCGGCTGATGTAGTAGCTGTGCTCCTGGTGGCGGACGTCCTCCAGGCCGGCGAAGTAGTAGGCGTTGTACAGGGTGGTGGCGAACTGCGAAATGCCCCCGCCGACCGCCCGGCCGGGCTTGCCCTGCTCGATGATGCCGGCGTCGACGTAGCCCTGGGCGGCCTGCCTCGGGCCGGTGTGCCCGTTGAGGCTGAAGGTGTCACCCGGCTTGACGATCGCGCCGTTCACCTGCTCGGCGGCCCGTTTGATGTTCTGCCCGGAGTCGGGGGCGAACCCGCCCGTGGTGAACTCGCCGATGACCTCCTTGATGCCGAGGTTCTCGGCGTCCTCGGTGGTGACCTCGGCGGGTTCGTCCTCGTAGTGGGCGGCCAGCCGCCGGTCGTCGGCCCGGAGGAGGGTCTCCTCCAGCGGTTCCAGGGTGGTCTCCCAGTTGATCGCCCGGCCGTCGACCGACGGCTTCACCGAAGGGGACCCGCCGCTGAAGACGATCTCCGCGTCCTGGCCCTTCTCCTCGGTGTCCTTCAGCTGCTCGGAGAGGTTCTCGGTGAGCGCCTCCCGGTCGATCTCGTGGTCGAGGCCGCCGTTCGCCCCGGGCCGGAAGCTCAGCAGCTCACCGATGGTCGCGGGTTCCACGACCGCGTTGGCTCCCTCACCGGTGACCGTCAGCGGCCCGGACACGGCCGGCCGGGCCACCTCCTCCAAGGCGCGCTGGACGCCCTCCTCGGTGGTCTCGACCTTCTCCACCTCGACGGGCAGCGTGACGGAGTGGCCGTTGGCCCAGTCCCGCATGAGCACGTCGACGGCGCCGTCCACGTCCAGCCGCTGACCGGCGACGGGGTTCACGGGCACGGCCTCGGACCCCTCGAACCGGATGTCGCCCTCCTTGGCCTCCCGGTCGAACTCGGGGGCGAGGTCGGAGACGGCGCTGGCGAGCTGGTCGCGGTCCGCCTGCGGCACGGGGGCGATCTCGGTGGTCGAGAAGAAGGAGGTCAGCCGGGTGATCGGGTTGAGCGGCTGGTCACCGACCAGTTGCATCGTCTCCGACCAGTTCATGCTCAGCCCGGCGTTGTCCGGTTCGATGGCGGCGGTGACGTCCCCGCCGGTGACCTCGATCGGCTGGCCGAGGCGGGGGCCGATCTCGTCGCGCAGTCGCTCCTCGGCGGCCACCCGGTCCATGCCGCCGATGTCGACTCCAGCGACCTCGACGCCACGCGGCACCTTCCCGGAGCTCATGGCCATGTCCACGCCGTAGAGGACGGCGAGGCCCGCGATGGTGGCCGCGACGGCGATGGCCGCCTTGACCAGCGTCCTCCGCTTGCCGGGCCCGCCGGAGCGGCCGTCCGCGCCGCCGGGCGGCCCGGGAGGCTGCTGGGGTGGTGGGGCGCCGGGCCCGCCGGCCGCCGGGGCACCCCCCGGGTGCCCTCCGGCGACCGCCTGGTCGCCCTGGGGCGTGCCCTGGCCGGTTAAACCGGCTGCCGGGGCGAAGGGTTCGGTGGCCGCGGTGGGCGGACCACCGGGGTGCTGGGCCGCCGGGATCACCGGGATGATCTCGGTTGGCTGGTCGAGGTCGGTGGTGACGGGCTCCCCGGCCCCGGTGCCCCGGGGTGGCGTGCCCGGCATCACGGCCGTGGTGCGCTCGGCGGGGTCGGATCGGGTGACGTCGACGGGACGCTGCACGGTGGTGGCGTCCGGATGGGCGCCCGCCGGCGCGGCCGGAGCCGGCATCGTCTCGGTCCGCGACTCGGAGTCCTGCTCGGGCCGGGGGCGCGGTTCGGTGTCGCCCTCGCCGTCCAGTCGCCCGCCGATGGGAGCGCTGACCGTGGTGGCGTCGCCGTCGAGGCGCGCGGTGACCGGCTCCCGCGCCGGGGTCCGCCCGGAGCCGGGCGCGTCGAGCCTCGCGGTCTGGTCCTGGCTGGGGGCGGGGGCCGTCTCGGAGGAGGTGGGGGCCGCTGGCTCGCCGCCCTGCCAGACCCCGGGGCTGACCGGCCGGACGAACACGGTGGTGCCCTCGGCGGGTTCCGGGTTCGAGGGGGTCGCGGCGAAGAAGAGGTTGGACTGCCCGGTCGGCGCGGTGTCCCGGGGTGCTCCTGCTCCCTGGTGTCCACCAGTCGCCGACTGGCCGTGGTCGCGCCGGCCACCGGTCTCCTCCGGGCGGAGCGCCGACCCGTGGGCCGGCTCCCCGCCTGGCGGTGTGCCGGGGCCGTTCGGCGTGGACGGCTGGTCGCCGGATGACTGGTCGAAGAGCGAGCCACTCATGGACGGCACGATCTTCGTCGTCTCGTCCGGCCGCTGCTGACCGTGGGGCATGTCCCTGTCCCTGTCTGGCACCGTCTCCCCTTCGCCATCGAACGTGTGGGGCCTTGTGGCGGTCTGATCTACCTGCTCGCCATCACGTTCGGGTCACGGGTCACAAGTACAGACCGGTTCCGTGCTCGGTCTGTTCGCTCGCGACAGCATGTAGATCGCGTTCACGCATGACGAGGTACGACTGGCCCTGGACTTCGACCTCGAACTGTTCGTCGGGATTGAAGAGCACCTTGTCCCCGACCTTGACGGTCCGGACGTTGCTCCCCACTCCGAAGACCTCACCCCAGGCCAACCGCTTGGCGACCTGCGCGGTGGCGGGGATCACGATACCGCCGCTGCTGCGCCGTTCACCGTCCTCCGGCGACGCCCGCACCATGACGCGGTCGTGCAGCATCTGGATTTCGAGCTTCGCTACGGACACTGGTAGAGCCTACTCGTGGTCCCGGGCGGCCCATCCAGTGGCCGACAGCCGACAACAACCATATCAGCGTTACTCCTCGGTGTGATTCTCTGTGGACTCGTCCAGGCCACCCATCACCAGGGGTAGCCGAGCGGTTCCGCCGCGCGTCACGCGCACCGGCACCCCCCAGTCCTGTCTGGTCAGCCGGCAGGCCGGGTGTTCGACGAGCTCGGAGTCCTCGCAGCTGGCCGCTTGGGCGACGACGTGCAGCACGCCCTCGTCGACGGTGTCGGAGAACACCAGGTCGCGGGTGAGGGACTGGTCGACGCCCGCGCCGGACACCAACAGCTCCGGCGGGGAGGACGTCACCTCCAGCCGGGTCGCCGGGCCGTACCGCTCGTCGAGCTTCTGGCCGGCGGGCGGCTCGAACACGACGACCAGCCTGACCTGACCGCTGCCGACCTCGGTGGCGGGGCGCCGCACCTGCTGGGCCTCCCCAGCGATGATGCGGGCGGTGACGCCGGGCGGCACGGGGCGTTCGACGCGGTGGGCCGCCGACAGCGCGACCACCAGTTCCCCGTCGAGCACGGTCGCGCCGGCCGGCTCCGCGAGGTCACCGACCAGGGTGGAGACCTCCTGGGAGGCCGGGTCGTACCGGCGCACCGCGCCGTTGTAGGTGTCGGACACGGCGACGCTGCCGTCCGGGAGCACGGCGACGCCCAACGGGTGTTGGAACAACGCCTCGCCGGCGGGCCCGTCGCGGTGCCCGAAGTCGAACAGCCCCGTTCCGACGGCGGTGCGCACCACGAAGTGCGGCTCGTCACCCCCGGCCGGGGCCGTCGCGCGTTCGAGCCACCGCAGCGCGGAGGTCTCGGAGTCGACCAGCCACAGGCGGTCGTCGGCGGCGGCCAGGGCGGAGGTCTGCGCGAAGAACGCCTCCCCTGCGGGCCCGTCGGCCAGGCCCTCGACGGTCGTGCCGGCGAAGCGCCGCACGGTGCCGCTCCTCGGGTCGTAGAGGCCCAGGGTGTGGTTGCCGGCCATCGCGACCACCACTCCACCGGCCGGCTCCCACCAGGCCACGTCCCACGGACTGGTGAGCGGGACCTCGGTGCCGGGGCCGGCGTCCGCGCCGTCCCGCCACTGCTCCCCGGTGCCGGCGAGCGTCCTGACCTCGCCCGTGTCCAGGTTCACCCCCCGCAGCAGGTGGTTGACGGTGTCGGCCACCACGACGTGCGCGCCCAGCGCCTCTGCGAGGTCGGGGGGCAGCAGGGTGCTGCCGCCGGGCTCGGAGAACGACGCCTCCGCCGCCGGACCGTCGTTCCTGCCCCGCTGGCCACTGCCGATCCGGCGGAGCACCGTCGTCCCGTCGGCGGCGAGTTCGACGAGGCTGTGGTGGGCGGTGTCGCTGACCAGCAGCGTCCCGCCGGGCAGCGCGGTGACCGCGCCGGGGAAACGCAGTTCGGTCGAGGCGGGTGGGGGCGGGGCGTAGGGGCCGGAGCCCCGGTGCAGGGTGCCCTTCTCCGCGTGCTCGGTGGCGAGCTCGGCCACCAGGTCGCGGAGGGTCTCGACGTGGCCCTCTCCGGCGGCGACGTGCACCACGTACCCCTCGGGGTCGATCAGCACCAGCGTCGGCCAGGCCTTGACCGCGTAGTTCTGCCAGGTCACCAGCTCGGGGTCGTCGAGGACCGGGTGCTCGACCGAGTAGCGCTCGACCGCGGCGGCGAGGGCGTCCGGGTCGGCCTCGTGGGTGAACTTGGGCGAGTGCACGCCGATCGTCACGAGGACGTCGGAGAACTCCTCCTCCAGGGGACGCAGCTCGTCGAGGACGTGCAGGCAGTTGACGCAGCAAAAGGTCCAGAAGTCCAACAGGACGACCTTGCCCCGCAGGTCCGCGAGGCGGACCGTCTCACCGCCCGTGTTCAACCAGCCGCGCCCGGTGAGCTCCGGGGCGCGGACCCTGGCCCGCCGCTGTACAGAAGTCACGTCGCGAGTAAACGCGACGCGCCGGCGGAATGTTCCGGCACCCGCGAGACGATCAGGTGCGCCCGTTCACGGTCGCCGGGTTCGGACGGGTGTCGGTCAGCCACGACCGGTTCAACCTGGAACTCCCGGCGGGCGACATCGCCGCCGCGGAACACCCGAGCACCCGAGCACCCGAGCACCCGGAGGATCGGCATGATCACAGCGGTTTCCCTGATCACCGGGAACGCGGGCAAGGCGGCGGAGTACGCCCACCTGCTGGGCGTTCCCGTCACGCCCGTGCGGGACGAGCTGGTGGAGATCCAGTCCCTGGACGTCGAGGAGGTGGTCCGCCACAAGGCCGCGCAGGCCTACCGGACCCGGCGGGCGCCGGTGCTCGTCGACGACACGGCTCTCACGTTCGACGCCCGGAACGGGCTGCCCGGCCCCCTCGTCGCGTGGTTCCTCCGGGCGCAGGGGGTCGAGGGCCTGGCGCGGATGGCCGCCGGTTGCTCCAACCGCGCCGCCACGGCCACCACCGCCATCGGCTACGCGGACGCCAGCGGCGTCCGGATCTTCACCGGGACGTTGCGGGGAAGCGTGGCCCACGCGCCCCGGGGCGGCAACGGGTTCGGCTACGACTCGATCTTCGTCCCCGACGGTGGCGACCGCACCTACGCCGAGATGGAGACGGCGGAGAAGCACCGGATCTCCCACCGCCGCCGCGCCGTGGACGCCCTGCGACGCGGTCTCGGCCTGGTCGCCCCACCCCGTGCCGGGTGAACACCGAGGGGGCTGCTCCGAGCACGGTGGGCTGGCCGCCGGGCGGGCGCCCGCCTGGCGGTCGTTCCCGAGGGGAACCCATCCCGTCCCGCACAGACATAGCAACAAACCAACGAGTGTTAGTTTGTTTTCGTGAGCGCTTCGGAGCGGAACTCGTGTGACCTGTTGTGCCTGGACCTCCCCCACGCGGAGCGGATCCGCCAGGCACTGCCGCCGGCCGGTGCGGCCGAGGTCGGAGCGGAGGCGGCGAAAGCCCTGGGGGACCCGACGCGGCTGACCGTCGCGGCGGCGCTCCGGTCCGGCGACGAGCTGTGCGTGTGCGACGTCGCGTGGGTGGTGGGGCAGGCCAGGAACCTGGTGTCACACCACCTCCGGCAGCTCAGGAACGCCGGGCTCGTCGCCGCCCGCCGGGACGGGCGCATGGTGATGTACCGGCTCACCGGGAGCGGCCGGCTGCTGGTCGCCACCGTCCTCGGCGCCGCCACCCCCGCCCTGTCTCCCGCCGGAACGTCCCCGGCCGGCCCCGCGGCGGGGCGGGAGCTCGACGGCGGAGCACCGGAGCGGGCTGAGGCCGGCCGGGGTGGCGACCGTGGCTGACGAGTGCTGCGCCCCCCGGGAGGAACACCCCGGGACCCGAGACCAGCCCGGCCCCCGGGACCACGCCGAACAGCGGGGACCGCGACGGTTGTGGCAGGTCCGCGAGCTCCACGTGGCGGCCGTGGCGGCCCTGCTGTTGGTGGCCGGGTGGCTGATCTCCACCTGGGGTGACGAGCGGGTCGGCGCGGTCGTCGAGCTGGCCGCCGCCGTCGTCGGCGCGGCCACGTTCGCTCCCCGGGCCGTGCGGGCGTTGCTGCGCGGCCGGATCGGCGTGGGAACGTTGATGACCATCGCGGCGGTGGGGGCGGTGGCTCTCGGCCAGTTCGCGGAGGCCGCGATGCTCGGCGTCCTCTTCTCCGTCGCCGAGGGCCTGGAACACCACGCGGTGCGCCGGACCAGGGACGGTCTCCGCGCGCTGTTGGACCTGGTGCCGCCGAACGTGACGGTCCTCCGGGACGGAGTCCAGGTGGCGGTGCCGCCCGAGCAGATCGCCGTGGGCGAGGTGATGCTGGTCCGACCGGGTGAGCGGGCGGCCACCGACGGCGTGGTGCGCTCCGGGCGCACCACGCTCGACCTGTCCGCGATCACGGGTGAGTCGATGCCCGTCGAGGCCGGCCCGGGCACCCCGGTCCACGCGGGCGCGATCAACGGGGGCGGCGCGGTCGAGGTGGAGGTCACCGCGCCCGCCTCCGATTCCTCACTGGCGCGGATCGTGCACATCGTCGAGGAGGCCCAGGACCGCAGGGGGCGGGGGCAGCGGCTGGCCGACCGCATCGCCCGACCGCTGGTCCCCGCGATCATGGTGTTGTCGGCCGTGGTCGGCGTCCTCGGCGCGTTGCTGGGCGACCCGTCGGTGTGGGTCGAGCGGGCGCTTGTCGTCCTCGTCGCCGCCTCCCCCTGCGCGCTCGCGATCTCCGTACCCCTGACCGTCGTCGCGTTCGTGGGCGCCGCGAGCCGGCACGGGGTGCTCGTCAAGGGTGGGGCCGCCCTGGAGGAGCTGGGCCGCGTCGACACCGTCGCGCTGGACAAGACGGGCACCCTCACCCGCAACGACCCGGCGGTGATCGCCGTCGTCACCCCGGAGAACGGCCGTCGCGAGGACGTCCTCGCGACGGCCGCCGCGCTGGAGGCCCGCAGCGAGCACCCGCTGGCCCGGGCCATCCTCCACGCGACCGACGCGGTCCCCGACGCCGAGGACGTCACCGCCGTGCCCGGCCACGGGCTACGGGGACGCCAGGCCGGGCGGCGGGTGCGGCTGGGCAAACCGGGCTGGGTGGATCCGGGGCCGCTGCGCCCCGAGGTCACCCGGCTCCAGTCGTCGGGCGCCACCGTGGTGGTCGTCGAGGTCGACGGCGCGGTGCTCGGCGCGATCGCCGTCCGCGACGAGCCGCGCCCGGAAGCGGCCGAGGTGGTGGACCTGCTGGGGCGCCTTGGTATCGAGACCGTGATGGTGACCGGCGACAACCGGGTGACGGCCCGGGCGCTCGCCGCCCGCACCGGGGTCGGCGAGGTGCACGCCGAGCTGCTGCCCGAGGACAAGGCGGACCTGGTGTCCCGGCGGGGTGGCACGGTGGCGATGGTCGGTGACGGGGTCAACGACGCGCCGGCGCTGGCCACCGCCGACGTGGGCATCGCGATGGGAGCGGTGGGCACCGACGTCGCCATCGAGACCGCCGACGTCGCGCTGATGGGCGAGGACCTGCGGCACCTCCCGCACGTCCTCCGCCACGCGCGGCGGGCCCGGCGCATCATGCTCAGCAACGTGGCGTTGTCGCTGGGGATCATCGCGGTGCTCATCCCGCTGGCCGTGTCGGGCGGGCTCGGGTTGGCCGGCGTGGTCTTCGTCCACGAGCTCGCCGAGGTCCTGGTCATCCTCAACGCCGTCCGCGCCGCCCGGATCACCCCCCTGCCGGCGGGGCGGGTCGGCGACTGAGCACGGAGGGAGACGGCCATCCCGCTCCGCCGCGCGGCGGCGTCCATCGAGGTCAGGGGATCACGGCCGCCCACCGCTACTCCGGTTGGCCGAGCGGGGACGGGACCTATGGGCCGTGTCCCCACCAGCGGCCGAACTGCGACAATCGCGCCGTGCCGACACCGCCAGCTCGCCGACTCCTCCGGGGGACGGCCGCCGCGTCGGTAGCCACCTTCCTCGCCCTGGTCTCGCACGTCGCGGCCGGCGGGACCCCGCCGGCCTGGGTGGGCGTCGCCGTGCCCTGGGCGGTGTCGGTGGTCGTGTGCGTGGCGCTGGCCGGCCGGTCGCTGTCGCTGGCGCGGCTGTCGTTCTCGGTGGCGGCCAGCCAGGTGCTGTTCCACCTGCTGTTCGTGGTGGGGGCCGACCCCCATGCGGCGCACCACCACCACGGGGCGACCGCGCTCCACGAGCACCACCACCAGCACCACCACGCGCCGGGCACATCGGTGGCCGTGATCGAGCCGCACCTGCACGGCGGGCCGGCGATGTGGCTGTGGCACGGGGTGGCGGCGGCGATCACGGTGGCGGCGCTGTACCGGGGCGAAGCCGCCCTGGTGGGGCTCCGCCGGCTCGCGGCGGCGTTCGCCGCCTGGCTGCGGCACCGGCTGCACGTCCTCGACCTCCGCCCACCGCACGCCCCCGGCGTGCGGTTACCGCGCGGGTTCGGGGACCGGGTGCTCCTCCCCCTCGGGTACTTCCCGTCGGCGTGCCGGCGGCGGGGGCCGCCCTTTTCCGGCGTGGTCTGACGTCTCCGTCCACCACCCCGCGTGGTGGTCCCCGCCCGCACCGAGCGCCGACGGCGTGCGGCGTCTCCTTCAGCCGTCGCTCGCGGCGTACCGGCCGAAGAAAGGTCCCCCGTCGTGTCCGTTGTCCTGTCACGTCCACGCGCGCTGCTCCTGGGCGCGTTCGTCGCGCTGTGCGCGCTGCTCCTACCGGCCACGCCGGCCTTCGCCCACGACCAGTTGCTGTCCAGCACCCCGGAAGCGGGGGAACGCCTCGACTCGCCCCCTTCCGAGGTGGTGATGGAGTTCTCCGGCAACGTCCTGGCCATCGGGGCCGCGGTCATCGTGGTCGACGAGGAGGGCCGGGACTGGGCGGCGGGTGAACCCGAACTGGACGGCACCCGGGTGACGGTGCCGCTGGAGGAGGGCATGACCGACGCCGGCTTCGAGGTCCGGTGGCGGGTGGTGTCCTCCGACGGCCACCCGGTGAGCGGGATCATCCCCTTCACCCTGGGCGACGGCGAACCGCTGGCCCAGGGCGACGGGTCGGCCGTGGAGGCCGAACCGGGAGAGGGCACGGGCGCGGGTGACGCGGAGGAGGGTCAGACCGACGAACAGGGCGGTGTGCCCCGCGCCGTCCTGGTCGGGGTGATCGGGGCGGCCGTGGCCACGGCCGCCTTCGCCCTGACGGTTTTCGTTCGCCGCCGCCGGGCCCGGCCCGGCGGGACCGGCTCCTCGGCCGACGCCGGGTGAGCCGGCAACATCGAAGGGAACACCCCTGATGAACAGTCGGAAGACCGCGTCCCTCGTCTCCCTCGCCGCCGCGACGTCCCTCGCGTTGACCGCCTGCGGCTCCACCGACGAGGAGGAGCCCGTGGAGGCGGCCCCCGCCGCCGACGTCGTCCGCATGGACGACGCGTGGGTGAAGGCCGCAGAGGAGGGCATGTCCGCCGCCTTCGGCGAACTGGCCAACAGCGGTGACGAGGACGTCACGGTGGTCAGTGTGACCACGCCGGCGTCCACGGTGCTCGAACTCCACGAGACGGTGGAGAACGAGGCCGGCGCGATGGTCATGCGGGAGGTCGAGGGCGGATTCGTCGTCCCGGCCAGCGGCTCGCTGTCCCTGGAGCCGGGCGGCGACCACATCATGTTGATGGACCTCACGGGCCCGCTGACCGCCGGTGAGGACGTCAGCTTCACCCTCACCTTCTCCGACGACTCCACCTACGAGTTCTCGGCGCCGGTGAAGGACTACTCGGGCGCCAACGAGTCCTACGAGGACGGCCACTCCGAGGGCGACGAGGAGATGGGCCACTGATGGCCGGCGACCGGAGCGCTGACTCCGGTCGCCGTGGCTCGACCCGGCGGCGGTTCCTCCTCGGGGGAGCCGTCGCCGGGATCGGCGCGGCCACGGCGATCGGCGCGGACCACGTGCTCAACCGGCGGCCGGCGGAGGGCGAGCCGGCCACGACCCTCAACGGGGAGGAGACGGTCCCCTTCCACGGCGTCCACCAGGCGGGGGTGGCGACGCCCGCGCAGGCGCACGCCGTCCTCGTCGCGCTGGACCTGCGCGACTCCACCGACGGGGACGCGTTGCGGCGGATGATGCGCATCCTCAGCGACGACGCCGCCCGCCTCACCCAGGGTGTGCCCGCGCTGGCCGACTCGGAACCGGAGCTGGCCGTCACCCCGGCGCGGCTGACCGTCACCTTCGGCTTCGGTCCCGGCCTGGTGGACCGGGCCGGGGGGAGCCGGCCGGAGTGGCTGCGGGCGTTGCCCGAGTTCGGGGTGGACCGGCTCCGCCCCGAGTTCAGCGACGGTGACCTGCTCCTCCAGGTCGCGGCGGACGACCCGATGACGGTGGCGCACGCGGTGCGGATGCTGCTGAAGGACGCCCGGGGTTTCGCCTCGGTCCGGTGGACCCAGCGCGGTTTCCACCACGCCCACGGGTCGGTGCGCCCGGGCACGACGATGCGGAACCTGTTCGGCCAGATCGACGGGACCACCAACCCCCAGCCCGGAACGGCGGAGTTCGACCGGCTCGTGTGGAACACCGAGGGCTGGTTGGCCGGGGGAACGGGCATGGTGGTGCGCCGCATCCACATGGACCTGGAGGGGTGGGACCGCCTCGACCGGCCGGGGCGGGAGCAGTCCGTCGGCAGGTACCTGTCGAACGGTGCGCCCCTGACGGGCACCGACGAGTTCGACGAACCCGATTTCGAGGCGACCACGCCCATCGGGTTCCCGGTGATCCCCGAGTTCTCCCACGTCCGCCGGGCCCGCAGCGACGATCCGAACGAGAAGATCTTCCGGCGGGCCTACAACTACGACGACCCGCCCTCCGGTTCGGAGATCTCCAACTCCGGGTTGCTGTTCGTCTCGTTCCAGGCCGACGTCGACCGGCAGTTCGTGCCGCTGCAACGCAGGTTGGACGAACTGGACCTGCTCAACGAGTGGACGGTGCCGATCGGCTCGGCCGTCTTCGCGATCCCCCCGGGGTGCGCCGAGGACGGCTACGTCGGCGACACCCTCCTGGGCTGAGGGGGCGGTATGAGCACGTCCCTCAGCTCCCCGCCCGCTCGGGGGCACCCCTCGACCGGCGGGCGCGGGCAGCGCGGGTGGTTCGGGCAGCTGCTGCGGCGGCTGCACTTCTACGCGGGTGTCCTCGTCGGGCCGTTCATCCTCGTCGCGGCGCTCAGCGGTGCCCTCTACGCGCTGACCCCGCAACTGGAGCAGGCGATCTACCAGCGGGAACTCCAGGTCCCGGTCAGCGAGGTCCAGCTCACGCTGGCCGAGCAGATCGAGATCGCCCAGGCCCACGTCGACGGCGAGGGCGCGACGCTCAGCGCGGTGCGTCCCGCCCCGGAACCCGGCGGCACGACGCGGGTGATGTTCGCGGAGGAGGGGTTGGGCCCGAGCGAGTCACGGGCCGTCTTCGTGGACCCCGGCACCGGCGAGGTCCGGGGTGACCTCACCGTGTACGGGACCAGCGGCGCGTTGCCGGTGCGCACCTGGATCAACAACCTGCACCGGGGGCTGCACCTCGGCGACGTCGGCCGCGTCTACAGCGAGCTGGCCGCCTCCTGGTTGGCGGTCGTCGTCCTCGCCGGGCTCGGCCTGTGGGTCGCCCGGGTCCGGCGGTCGCGGTCGAAGCGGGACTTCCTCGTCCCGAACGTCCGCCGGACGGGCCAACGGCGGTTGTTGTCCTGGCACGCCTCGCTCGGGGTGTGGGTGCTGCTCGGCGCGCTGTTCCTCTCGGCCACCGGGATCACCTGGTCCCAGTTCGGGGGGGCCAGCGTGTCGTCGATGCGCTCGGCGCTGGGCTGGGAGACCCCGACGCTCACCACCAGCCTGGACGGCGACCGCGACGACGCCGGGGAGCACGACCACCATCACCACCACGGCGTGGTCACCGCCCCCACGGGGGATGCCAACCCGGCGACCTTCGACGCCGTCCTGGCGATCGCCCAACGGGTGAACGTCAACACCGGGCTGGTGGAGATCCAGCCGCCGGCCGAGCCGGGCACGGCCTGGGTCGTGCAGGAGATCCAGCGCAGCTACCCGACCGAGGTCGACGCGGTGGCCATCGACGGCACGACGATGGAGGTGGTCGACCGGGTCGACTTCGACGACTACCCGCTGGCCGCGAAGCTGTCCCGGTGGGGCGTCGACCTCCACATGGGCACCCTGTTCGGGCTGCCGAACCAGGTCCTGCTCGTCGGCGTGGCCGGCGGGATCGCGGTGATGGTGGTCCTCGGGTACGCGATGTGGTGGAAGCGCCGACCGACCCGCGAGCCGGGTGCGTTCGGCGGCCGCCCGCCCGGCCGGGGCGGCTTCCGCCGGGCCCCGTGGTGGGGGGTCGCCGCCGTCCTCGCCGTCGCCGGCCTGGTCGGCTGGTGGCTGCCGCTGCTGGGGATCAGCCTCGCGGCGTTCCTCGCCCTGGACCTCGTCCTCGGCGCGGTGGCGCGCCGGCGGGAACGGGACCGGGCCGGCCACGCCGGTTGACCCGGCACGGGGTGTCCGTCGTCGGCCCCGCCACGCCGGCGGCGGGCACCCCACCGGCGGCCTCGACGGTGGGCGGGGCCGCCCCGGGCCGCCCCGCTGACGCCTCCGGCGTGCGCCGGTTCGACGCGTCGTCGCCCGCGGAGGGGACTCGCCGCGGAGGCGCCCTCGACCGGGGCGGGGGACGCCTAGGCTGCTGCCGTGACCAGCTCCGAACCGGCCGTGCCCCCGCTGACGATCGACCCGGACGACCTGTCCCGTCCCCAGGTGCGCGCGCTGGTCGCCGAACACCTCGCCGAGATGCGCGCCACCTCTCCGCCCGAGAGCGTGCACGCCCTCGACCACACCGGGCTGACGGCGCCGGACGTGTCGTTCTGGACGGTGTGGGCGGGCGACGCCCTGGTGGGCTGCGGTGGACTGCGGCGGCTGTCCCCGGTGTCGGGGGAGATCAAGGCGATGCGGACCCGGGCGGAGGCCAGGGGGCGCGGGGTGGCCGCGCACCTGCTCCGCTTCCTGCTCGCGGAGTGCCGCCGCCGGGGCTACCGGCAGGTGAGCCTGGAGACCGGCAGCGAGGAGTTCTTCGCGCCCGCCCGCCGCCTCTACGCGCGGCACGGGTTCGTGCCCTGCCCGCCGTTCGGGGACTACCGGGAGGACCCGAACAGCGTCTTCCTGACCCGGCGGCTGGACGTCGACGGGGCCGGGGACCGCTGACCCCGCCGACGCCGCGCCCTCATCCGGCGAGGGTGGGCAGCCAGCCCCCGATGCGGGCGACCGCCTCCCGCATGTCCTCGGTGGCGCCGGCCACCGACATGCGGATCCAGTGCCGCCCCTCGACGGGGTCGAAGTCGACGCCGGGGACCACGGCCGTTCCGGTGTCGGCCAGCAGCCGACGGCTGAACTCCATGCTGTCCCCGGTCAGGTGGGACACGTCGGCGTAGACGTAGAAGGCTCCCTCGGGAGGCGCGATGCCCCGGATGCCCAGGCCGGTCAACCCCGACACGAGCAGGTCGCGGTTCACCCGGTACCGCTCCACGTGCGCGTCGGCCTCGGCGTAGGACTCGGGGTCGAAGGCGGACAGCGCGGCGACCTGCGATATCGCGGGCGGGCAGACCGTGAAGTTCCCCGCGAGGGCGGACACGGCGTCGCGCAGCCCCTCCGGCACCAGGGCCCAGCCGAGCCGCCACCCCGTCATGGACCAGTACTTGGAGAAGGAGTGGATGACGACGGGGTCGCGGGAGAACTCCCAGGCCGAGGCGGTGGCGGCGCCGAAGCTGATGCCGTGGTAGATCTCGTCGGACACCAGCTGGACGTCGTGCTCGGCGCACCACTCGACGACGGCCCGCAGCTCCTCGCGGGGTAACACCGAGCCGGTGGGGTTCGCCGGGCTGGCCAGCACCAGGCCCCGCACCGGCCCCTCGACCTCGGACAGCATCTCCACGGTGGGTTGGAAACCGGTGTCGGCGCCGACGGGCAGCTCCACCACCTCGCAGCCCAGCGCCCGGAGGATGTTGCGGTAGGCCGGGTAGCCGGGACGGGTCAGCACCACCCGGTCGCCGGCCTCGAAGGCGGCGAGGAAGGTCAGCAGGAACGCGCCGGACGCCCCGGAGGTCACGGTGACGGCCTCGGCGGGCACGTCGACCCCGTACGTGGTGCCGTAGTGCCGGGCGATGCCCGCCCGGAGTTCGGCCATCCCCAGCTGCTCGGTGTAGCCGAGCGTGCTGCGTTCCAGCGCCGCCGCCGCCGCGCGGCGGACCGGGGCCGGGGCGGGCGTGGACGGCTGCCCGGCGGCGAGGGAGATCACGTCACCGCGTTCCCGCTGGCGGCGGGCCGCCGCGTCGAGCACGGTCATCACGTAGAACGGCGGCACCTGGGCCCGGCTGGCCGCGGTGGCCAGACTGCGCTGGGAGGACATGCCCCGAGCCTAGGAGACGTCACCTGGTCGCCGGC
>NZ_AGVX02000332.1 GCF_000239155.1 Actinoalloteichus spitiensis RMV-1378 | reverse complement strand
GGTGGGTCGGCACACCCGCCCCGCCGTTCCTCGACCCCGGTCGCCGGCGAGCCCCACCCGGGTCGTCGCAGCGGGGGCGGGTGGGTACCGTCCGACGCGGCCGGTGCCTGGCCCCGTGGTTCCCGCACATCCGGCACCGTCCCGGCGCCCGAACATCCCGGGCGACCCCGACGGCTCGGCCCGCGCCCGGCGACGCGGGCCGGGGTCCTCCACGCGCTCCGGCCGGCGACGTCAGGGCGTCCCGCCAGCCACCTCCCCCTCGACGGACCCGGCGGGCGCGCGCAGCGTGACCACCGCCGCCAGCCCGTGCTCGCCGGCGGGCCGCAGCTCGAACCTTCCCCCCGCCGCCGTGACCAGCTCGTGGCAGATCGCCAGGCCCAGCCCGGTCCCGGCGACGTTCTGGTGCCGGGGGGAACGCCAGAAGCGGTTCAGGGCGGCCGTCCGTTCGGCCTCGTCGAGACCCGTCCCGTCGTCGGTGACCTCCAGCCGCACCCATTCCGTGCCGGAGGCCGGAGTGGCCACCTCCTCCGAGCTGAGGTCGGCCAGCTCGGTCGGCTCCCGCACCCGGCGGGCCCGAACCGTCACCCAACTCGCGCCCGAGAGCCGAACCGCGTTGCCCACGAGTTCGTCGAGGACACCGCCCAACCCACCGGGAGGCTCCAGGGCACCGAGGCCCCGCCCCGGGTCGACCTCCAGGCGGATGCCAGCCTGCCTCGCCTGCACCCGCCACCCGGGCTCATGGGTCGCGAAGAGGTCGTCGAGGGCCACCGGCTCGGCGTCGGTGGCGCTGTCGAGCCGGGTCGCGGCCAACATCGCGTCCAGCAGGCGCCCGAGGGCGGCCGCCTCGTCGACGGCGACCCGCTGCGCCTCCCTGGCGTCGTCGTCCCGCAGGTGCGGTTCCAGGTTCTCGACGGCCAGCCGCAGGCTGGCCAGGGGGTTGCGCATCTGGTGGGAGGCGTCGGAGACGAAGGCCCGCTGCCGTTCCAACGCGGTCCCCACCACGCCGACCATCGTGTTGAACGACGCGGCCAACCGCCGCAGTTCGGGCGGGCCGGTCACCTCGTCGGCGCGGGTGTCCAGGCGTCCCCGCGCGACGGCCGCCGTGGCCTCGTCGAGCTGGCGCACCGGTCGCAGCACCCAGCGGGAGATGGGCCAGGCCGCCAGGACCAGCCCCCCGAGGGGAACCAGCCCGACCAGCCCGAGCAGCAGCCACTGCCAGCCGATCTCCGCCCGCAACCCGCCCGTCGGGGAGGCCATCGCCACCACGGCGACCACCTCGCTGTCCCGGCCGACCGGTTCCACGACGTGCAGGGGGCGCGCCTGCCACGGCCAGAGGAGGGCGGGTGGCTCCGGTCGGTACCCGGCGAACGCCTGCCGCAGCTGCCCCGACAGGTCGTCCCCGTCGATCTCGTCGGCCGCCGGCCACGCGTCCCTGGACGAGAGCAGCACCTCACCGCCGGGTGCGAGGACCGCCACGGGGATGCCGTACAGGTCGTCGTAGCGGGCGATCTCGTCCCGCAGGGCCTCGATCCGGCCGGAGGACAGGGCGCTCTCGGCGAGCGAGGCGAACCGGCCGACATCGCTGAGGCGGTCCAGGTACACCTCCTGGGTCACCCGTTGGGCCACCACCGCGCCCAGGGGCACCCCGAGAGCGGCCATCAGCACGACCAGCAGCGGGACCAGGACGGCCAGCAACCGGCGCAGCACTAGTCGGCCCGCCCGCCGGGTGAGAGCCGGTACCCGATCCCCCGGACGGTGTCGATGCGCGCGGCGTCCCCGAGCTTCGCCCGCAACGAGGCGATGTGGGTGTCCAGGGTCCGGGAGGACGTCTCCCAGGCCGCCTGCCACACCTGGTCGAGGATGTGCACCCTGCTCACGACGGCTCCCGCCTGCGCCACCAGGAGGGCGAGCAGGTCGAACTCCTTGCGGGTGAGCGGCAGCGGGCCGGTGGGGGTGCTGGCCACCCGGGTCGCCGGGTCGAGGACGAGATCGCCGGCGCGCAGCGGCGCGGCGGGCGCGGAGTGCGCCCGCGCGGCGCGGGTCCGCCGCAGCACCGCCTCGATGCGCGCGAGCAGCTCCGCCGTCCCGAAGGGTTTGACCACGTAGTCGTCCGCGCCGGTCCGCAGGCCCCGAACCCGGTCGCGTTCCTCGCCGCGCGCGGTCACCGCGATGACCGCGACGCCGGGCCGCTCCCGGAGTCGCCGCAGCACGTCGATCCCGTCACCGTCGGGCAGTCCGAGGTCGAGCAGCACGACGTCGGACTCCGGCGCGGCGAGCGCCGCGGCGGCCGTACCGACCCGGTTCACCTCGTAGCCTGCGTGGCGCAACGCCACGGTCAACCCGCCCGCGACCCGGTCGTCGTCCTCGACGAGGAGGATTCGCATGACTGGGGATCGTAAGGCTCCGACGGCACGGCGCCGCTTCTCAGCTGGTCCCGTCTCCGTCCGAGCGGTCCGTTCCGCCGGCCGGGCGACGGGGTTGGCGGGGTTCGGTACCGGCGGGGCGGGCCGGGGTGCGAGGAGTGGCCGCGGTGTCCCCGTCCGCCGGGACGTCCCCGTCATCGTCGGTCCGGGTGACGGCCAACACCGACGGGTCCTCCCGTCCCTTGGGGGCGACGAGCAGGTAGACCAGGGCGCCGAGGAAGACCAGCACCGAGACGTAGACGTTGACCCGCACCCCGAGGATCTCGGTGGCCTGGTCGGTGCGCATCAGCTCGATCCAGAACCGGCCCAGCGTGTAGCCGGCGACGTAGAGGGCGAACACCCGGCCGTGCCCGAGGCGGAAGCGGCGGTCGGCCCAGACGATCACCAGGGCCACCAGCACGTTCCACAGCAGCTCGTAGAGGAACGTGGGGTGGACCACCGCGATCGGGGTGTGGTCGATGGCCACGCCGTTGAGCGGGTCGTTGAGCCCGGTCTCCGGGTTCACCCGCTGGTAGATCTCCAACCCCCACGGCAGGTCGGTCGGTCCACCGTAGAGCTCCTGGTTGAACCAGTTGCCGACGCGTCCGACGGCCTGCGCCACGATGATGCCCGGGGCGATGGCGTCCGCGACCACCGGCAGCGGTATCCCCCGCCGCCGGCAGGCGATCCACGCCCCGACCCCGCCGAGGGCGATCGCTCCCCAGATGCCCAGGCCCCCGTTCCAGATCGCCAGCGCGTCGAGCGGGTTGCGGCCGGGGCCGAAGTACTGGTGGTAGTCGGTGATCACGTGGTAGAGGCGGCCGCCGATCAGCCCGAACGGGACGGCCCACACCGCGATGTCGAGCACGGTGCCCTTCTCCGCGCCCCGGGCGACGAGCCGCCGGTCGCCCCACCACAGTGCGATGAGGATGCCGGCGAGGATGCACAGCGCATAGGCGCGGAGCGATATCGGGCCGAGGTGCCACACACCCTGGTCCGGGCTCGGGATGTTCGCCAGGAACACGGTTGCCGTAGTGCTCACCGGACCACACTAACCGTCCACGTGTCCCCGGCGTCCGGCGGTGTGGTCGCGATCGCGCTGGCTGCGGGCGGTCCGGACGCGCGGTGGTCGGGGTGGCCGCGCAAGATCCCTCGGGAGCACCTCGGGTGCCGCCGTTCGGGTGATGGCGGGCCGCCGCCAGCGGCCCGCGACGGGTCGGGCGAGGCCGCCCCCGAACGGACTCCACCGATGTCGCCGCCGCCGGCGGGCGCGTGGGTCCGCCCCGGCTGGTGGCGGCACCGGGCTGGTCGGGCGGCCGACGCCCCCGGTCAGCGGAGGGGCGGGGCTCGTCCCCGGCCGGTGGGCGCGGTCCTCCCGTGACGGGCCGCCGGGCAGCCGGCCGGTCAGCTGACCTGGCCCCGGACCCCGGCGGCGAGCTCCTCGGCCAGCGACCGGACCTCCGACCGGGCCCGCTCCTGGTCACCGCCGGCGCGCGCCACGAAGGCCGAGCCCACGATCACCGCGTCGGCGAAACCGGCGATCTCGGCCGCCTGCGCCCCCGACCGGACACCCAGCCCCACGCCGACCGGCAGGTCGGTGTGCTGCCGGGTGCGGCGGACGAGACCGGGAGCGTCGGAACCCACCTGGTCCCTGGCCCCGGTCACCCCCATGACGGCGGTCGCGTACACGAAACCCCGGCTCGCCTTCGTCGTCATGGCGATCCGCTGTTCGGTGGAGGACGGCGACACCAGGAAGATCCGGTCGAGGTCGTGGGCGTCGGAGGCCGACAGCCACGGCTCCGCCTCGTCCGGGATCAGATCGGGGGTGATCACGCCGAGCCCCCCGGCGGCCGCGAGGTCGCGGGCGAAGGCGTCCACGCCGTAGCGGTGCACCGGGTTCCAGTAGGTCATGACCACGGCGCGACCACCGGCGGTGGTGACCGACTCGACGAGCGAGAACACGTCCCGCAGCCGGAACCCGGCCCGCAGCGCGGTGTCGGCCGCGGACTGGATGGTCGGCCCGTCCATCACCGGGTCCGAGTACGGCACACCGATCTCGACCAGGTCACAGCCACCCGCGACCATCTCGCCCAGCAGCGCGGCGGAGTCGGCCGCGGTCGGGTAACCGGCGGGCAGGTAGCCGACCAGAGCGGCCCGCCGCTCGGCCCGGCAGGAGGCGAACAGCGAATCCAACCGGTCCATCAGGCGTCCTCTCCGGGAAGCAGCCCGAACCACCGGGCCGCGGTGTCCACGTCCTTGTCGCCCCGGCCCGAGAGGTTGACCAGCACCACGGCGCCCTCCCCCAGCTCTCGGCCGAGGGTCAACGCCCCGGCCAGGGCGTGCGCGGACTCGATCGCCGGGATGATGCCCTCGGTGCGGCACAGCAACTGGAAGGCGTCCATCGCCTCGGCGTCGGTCACCGTCCGGTACTCGGCCCGCCCGGTGTCCTTCAACCAGGAGTGCTCCGGCCCCACGCCGGGGTAGTCCAGGCCGGCGGAGATGCTGTGCGTCTCCTGGGTCTGGCCGTCCTCGTCCTGCAGGAGGTAGGACATGGCGCCGTGCAGCGCACCGGGCGAACCGGCGGTCAGGGTGGCGCCGTGCCGCCCGGTCTCCAGGCCCTCCCCGCCGGGTTCCAGGCCCACCAGGCGCACACCGGGGTCGTCCAGGAACGCGTGGAACGCGCCGATGGCGTTGGAGCCGCCACCCACGCAGGCGGCGACGGCCTCGGGCAGCCGACCGGTCCGCTCCAGCACCTGCTCCCGGGCCTCCAGCCCGATGACCCGGTGGAAGTCACGCACCATCACCGGGAAGGGGTGCGGCCCGGCGACGGTGCCCAACAGGTAGTGGGTGTCGGCGACGTTGGTCACCCAGTCCCGCAACGCCTCGTTGATGGCGTCCTTGAGGGTGGCCGACCCCGTCCGGACGGGGATGACCTCCGCGCCGAGCAGCCGCATCCTCGCGACGTTGAGCGCCTGCCGGCGGGTGTCGACCTCGCCCATGTACACCGTGCAGTCCAGCCCGAACAGCGCGCAGGCGGTGGCGGTGGCCACACCGTGCTGACCGGCGCCGGTCTCGGCGATCACCCGGGTCTTGCCCATCCGCCGGGTGAGCAGTGCCTGGCCCAACACGTTGTTGATCTTGTGGGAGCCGGTGTGGTTCAGGTCCTCCCGCTTGAGGAGGATCCGGGCCCCACCGGCGTGCTCCCCGAACCTGGGTGCGTCGGTGAGCGGCGACGGCCGCCCCGTGTAGTCGCGGAGCAGACCGCGCAGCTCGTCGACGAAGGCCGGGTCGACCCTGGCCTTCTCGTACTCGGCGTGCAGCTCGTCCAGGGCCGCGACCAGGGCTTCGGGGACGAACCGGCCGCCGTAGGGGCCGAAGTGCCCCCGCTCGTCGGGATCGTGCCCGCTGGGGCGGGTGCCCACCGGAGGGGCCGCGTCCGTGGTCCGCACCGCTCCGTCGTCTCCGCTCACGTCACCCACCGTCCGTGTCCGTCCGTCTCCTGCTCCTGGTCCGTCCACCGTCAGCGGCTGGGGCGGGGGCAGGCCGGATGCGAACCGGCGGTCACCAGCTGGGTGACGGCCGCCCTCGGGTCACCGCTGACGACCAGGCCCTCACCCACGAGCACCGCGTCCGCGCCCGCGCCGGCGTAGGCCATCAGGTCGCTGGGGCCGCGCACCCCCGACTCGGCGACCTTGAGCACGTCCGCCGGCATACCCGGCGCGATCCGGCCGAACACCTCGCGGTTGACCTCCAGCGTGTGCAGGTCGCGCGCGTTGATGCCCACCAGGCTCGCCCCGGCCTCCAGCGCCCGGTCCGCCTCCTCGGCGGTGTGCACCTCCACCAACGCCATCATGCCCAACGACTCGACGCGGTCCAGCAACGCCGACAGGGTGTTCTGGTCCAGGGCGGCGACGATCAGCAGCACGATGTCCGCGCCGTGCGCCCTGGCCTCGTGCACCTGGTAGGTGCTGACGATGAAGTCCTTCCGCAGCAGCGGGACGTCCACCGCCGCCCGGACGGCGTCGAAGTCGTCCAGCGACCCGCCGAACCGCCGCCGCTCGGTCAGGACGCTGATCGCCCTGGCCCCCGCCGCCGCGTAGGAGCTGGCCAGCTCGGCGGGATCGGCGATCTCGGCCAGTTCGCCCTTGGAGGGACTGCGCCGTTTGACCTCGGCGATGACCCCGACGCCCGGCGCCAGCATCGCGGCCTTGACGTCCTTGGGAGGTGCGACCTCCAGGGACCGCCTCTTGATCTCCTCGAAGGGGACCGCTGACTCGCGTTCCGCCAGGTCGGCCCGCACCCCGTCGAGGATGGACTCCAGGACGCTCACGAGATCACCTCGTCGCCGTGCCCGTTCGTGCGCTCGATCACGCCCACTCCCCTCGCGCGCCGCTGGTTGTCGAGGATGCTAACTCCGCTCGCGGCCGGCCCTCCGCACTGGGTGGACCATCACTCGCGCGCCGCGTCGTGCTGGTCGCGCGCCGCGGTCGGGTCGTCACCACTGTCCATCGCCTCCCAGAGTTGGCGGTCCGAGGGCACGGCCGAGCGCCGGTCGGCGGGCGTGCGGTAACGACCGCCGAGCACGGGCAGCGCGCCGGAACGCAGGACCAACGACAGCCCGCTGAGCACCAGGACGACGCCGCCCGCGCCGCCGAGCATCCTGCCCCACGGTGGCCCCCCTTCGCCGGGGTCGGCGACGGACAACGGGTCCACCGGGACATGACCAGTGTCGCCGACCACACCGACAGCCGCGCCCGGATCGAAGGAAATGGCCGACCAGAGGACCCAGATCCCGGCGAGGGCCAGCACGACGCCCACCCCCCGGCGCACCCAGCCCCGGGTGCCCAGCACGGCGGCCACGGCGGCGAGGGACAGCAGCGCGACCGCCGCCAGCCCCCCGACGGCCGCGGATCCCGGGATGTCCCCGGGCAGCCTGTCCTGCCCCGGCCGCCAGTCCGCGACGAAGCCCCAACTGAGCTGGTTCGCCCCCCACAGCAGGAGCGCGGCCGACACGAGGCCGGCGACCAGCGGCCACAGCTGGGCCCCGCGCCGGCTCGTGTTCTGGCCCTCGGGGGCCGCCCCC
>NZ_AGVX02000333.1 GCF_000239155.1 Actinoalloteichus spitiensis RMV-1378 | reverse complement strand
GGGCCCCCGCCGCCGATCTCGTTGAGACCGTCGATCGCCTCCTGGCCGGCTGCCTTGGCGTCCTCGACGGCCTGCCGGGCGGCCTCACCGGCTCCCGCGTCGCCACCGCCGCCAACGCCTTCGCCACCGCCGCCGATGCCCTCCTCACCGCCGATCCCGTCGCCGATGTCGAGTCCGCCGGGCGAGCCACCGGGTGAGCCACCGCCGGCGCCCTCACCGGCGGAGTCGAAGCCCGGGGCACTGTTCCCGATCTCGTTGAGACCGTCGATGGCGTCCTGGCCGGCTGCCTTGGCGTCCTCGACGGCCTGCTGCGCCTCCTCGCCGGCGCCACCCACGTCCAGGCCGCCTGGCGACTCGCCTCCGGCCTGGTCCCCGGCGCCGCCACCGCCGACACCGGGCGCTCCACCGGCCCCGATGCCCTCGGTGTCCTCCCCCGGGCCCTCCTCCACCAGTTCACCGGGAGCGGTCAGGCCCTCGGTGTCCACACCTGGTGCTTCCTCCCCGGGGAGCTCGCCGCCGTACCCCTCCTCCACGGGGGTTTCGGGGACGGCGGGCACGTGCTCCTGGGGGATCTGGTCCGGCAGCTGCTCTCCTGGCAGTCCCTGGCCGTTCCCGGGAGCACCGGGCTGGTTGCCGACCGTCTCGACCTGCGGTGGCTGGAAGACCGCGCCGGCGGAGGACAACGGGGTGTCCAGCGCCTTGCCGAGGGAGTCCTTCAGCGAGTCACCGACCGGCAGGTACACCTCGTCGGAGAGGTGTTGCATGGCGTCGCGGGCCGCCTTGAGCCGCTCCTGGCCCAGGTTGCTGTACGACTTCGCGAACCCGAAGGCCATTATCGCCGCGACGGGGTTGATCGCCATCACCGCCATACCCGTCCTGATGAGTTGGAGCGCTGAGTCGTAGAGGCCCTGCGCCGCCTCGACCTCGGTCAGGATCGTGTCCCGGGCCTCCTGCGCCCGGTCCCCGACGTCGACGAAGATCCCGTACCCGCCGGAGCCGCCGCTGCCCCCGCCGTCCTCGCCCCGGATGGGGTGTTGGTCGAAGTGGCTGGGCGACAGCGCGCTCACCACCCGACCGGAGATCCGCACCAGCTCGGCGACGTAGTTCTGGAACGACTCGGCCGCCGCACCCTCGAAGACCCCGTCGGCGTCGAGCTTCTTGGCCTGGGACTTGATCGAGTCGAGCGTCGTGTCGAGGTTCTGCGCGATGGTCGGGAAGACCTCACCGGCGTGCCGCAGCGTGGGAGCTTCGATGGTCCGGGCGGTCTCCACCAACCAGTCCATCGACGAGTCGGCATAGCTGGTGGACGGCCGGTCGTTCTCGCCGTTCAAACGATCGGACATCGGTGTTCTCCCTCGTGGGGGGTGGGCGGAGGGCGGCGGGCGCCACCATCGGCAACGGAGCTCCGTGCGTTGCCGGGGTCGCGGGCGACGCCGGGGGCGCAGTGATCTGTCGACGTTCCTGCCCCACCGGGCAGGAACTGCTGGGCCTACGCGTCGTGGTCGGGCTTTTCGGCCGGAACACCCTTCAACGGCTCCGCCGGCGCGTACCCAGGCTCCACCGGCAGAGCCACCGACTTCATCGGCTGCAACAACGGTTCCGCCGGCGCGTACGCGGGCTCGAGCGGGCGCACCGGCGTGTACAGGGGCTCGAGCGGCTGCTGCCGTGTCACCAACGGCTCCCCCTGGACGGCGGGGATGGCGGGAGTCATGGGTGTCCCGTAGTTGACCGGCGTGTACTGCGGCGGGTAGGTCGGCCGCTCGTACTGGTAGTTCGCCGGAACGGACCGCGACTCGTAGGTGGGCGACTGGCCCGCGTACCCACCGTTGTGCGACTGGTACGTCGGTGGCACGTATCCGGGTTGGTAACCGGGATACGAGTTCGAGGACGAGTACTCGCCCGGCATGGGCTCGGGGGGCGGGAGCGCCATGTCGCTCACGAGGCCGTCGATCTGGGCGGTCACCCTGGCCAGCTCGGCGGCGTTGTTCTCGTCGACATCCTCGAAGAGGCTGGCGATCTCCTCGAGGTTGTCCCCGATGTAGGTGACCACTTTCTTGAGGTCGATCAGGTGCTGGCGGAGTTCCTCCTTGCGGTTCCCGACGACGTCCTCGAGGTAGTGGCCGGCGGCCAGGTTCCCGGGCCGGATCTCGATGGACAGGAGCTCCGACATCATCTCGTCGAAGTTCGACAGGAGGCTCTTCAGCGCGGTGGCCGCGTTCCGGACCTCGTCCGGATCCATGGTCGTGTTCGAATGGGACATGGTGGGCGACTCCAGAGGATCAGTGGCGGTGGACCGGCTCGGAACCGACACACGGGAAAGCGGAACCCGTCACCGGCGGGTTCCGCTTTCCCGGAGCCTCAGAAACCGCCGGCCGACGCGCGGTCCTGGCGCTGGAGGTTGTCAGCGGCGCTCTCGATGGCGGTGGCGGCGTTGTTCAGCGTGTTGTTGGCCGAGGCGAACGCCTGCGTCACCAACGACGACTTCGACCCGTAGGCGTTCGCGGCCTCACCGTCGAAGGAGGCGAGCTGGCGCTGGGTGTCGCTGCGCAGCCCGTCCACCGAGGCCTGGATTCCCCTGGCCGAGTTCCGCATGATGTTGATGCCCTCGGCGATCTTCGGGTAGACGTAGTTGATGTTGTCGCTCATGCCGCTCCGTTCGGAATTCTGTGTCGTGCGAGGGACGTGCGGAAGTTCTGGGAATCAGAGCATTCCGGCGTAGGGGTTGCCCTGGTTCCCGACGTTCATGAGGTCCTGTCCGGACGTCTCGTCGGTGGTCTCGAGCTTGTTCGCGGAGTTCCGCACCTGCTCGGCCATCTCACGGAGCTTCTGCTCGATCCTCGCGAACTCGCTGTCCCACTGCTCGTGGACCCGCTTCAGCGTGTTCATCAGGGCGCCGCTGTTCGCGGAGACCAGTGCCGACACCTCACCCTGAACCCGCTGACGCTCGCGGTTGAGCGAGTCCGCCTCGCTGTCGTGCCGGCCCGCGGTCGCGCGGAGCTCTGCGGGAGTCAAACGTGTCTGCTGGGACATCTCACCCTCACCGTCGGCATAGGAAAACACGGGACGCATCGACAACCACGGATCCGCGGTTTCACCGATGCTGACAGGACCAAGCACATCACCGATCCCGAGTGCGTTCCGACCGGAACGCGTCCCCCTGTTGCTGTCGCAGGGGTATCCCTCAGTTGTCCCCCTCGGACTGGGGCGGCACGGGTTGGCGCGGACGAATGGCCTGTTCCGGATCGAGCACCGGCCCCGTCGGCAGGGCGGCGAGCAGTTCACCGGGGACGGGCACTGCCCGGCTACCCCCGTACCCGAGAGTGGCCGCCACCTGGGTCGAGGCCAAGGGGTACTTCACCCCGAGGTCGGTGACGAGGTAGTGGGTACCGCCGTCCACACCGGGGGCGGGGAGGTCCCGGACCAGGACACCGCTGTTGGGCGGAACCAGGACCCGGTCGGCACTACCGGCCTCCGTTCCCCCGGCCGGGCTGACGGGCCCGTCGACGGTGTCCCGGTCCACCATGCTGACCGCGATGTCCGGGCCGTCGGTGGAACCGAGGGTGAACCGCACGCACGGCCGGACGCTCGCCGACGCGTCCAGGTCGACGAGGGCCGGTGGGGTGTTCGGGTGGTCGACCCCGGCGATCGGGGCCGAGGAGCGCGGTGCGCCGGCGAGGGCCTCCGGCCCGATCGTGATCGGGCGGACGCCGCCCCCGGGGTAGGCGGCCGCGGTGGCCGGGGAGGCCAGGGCGAGGCTCGCCATCGTCGGGCTCACCGGCGCCAGGCCGTCCCGCCGCAGCACGTAGAACTCGGTGGCGTCGATCACCGGGTTGTCCACCTGGTAGATCTGGCCGACGACGCCGGGGCTGTTCCCGATCGGCGCGGTCTGCTCGCCGATGCCCTCGACCCCGGGAGGAGCGAGGTCCGGCCCGGTGGGCAACGCGTTGACCCAGCTGGCGGTCACCCGCAGGGGGGTGACCGTGTCGTACCCGAGGGCGGCGGCGATGGTGCCGTCCGAGAAGCGGTACCGGCGGCCCTGCCACACCAGGTGCGTCTGGTCGTCGGGCCCCACCACGAGCAGGCCCTCGCGGTCGGCGAGGGTCACACCGGCGGGACCGGCGACCAGCAGGGTGGTGGCGGGCCGCTCCTGGCCGGACTCGTCGGTGACGGTGGAGGCGCAGGACAGCCAGGGGCCGTCCGTCATGTCCGCCGCCGCCGGCAGGGAGTCCGGCGCGTTGGGGATGCCGATGGGCACGCCGCGCGGCACGCCCTCCAACGACCGCTGGGACACCTGCGCCACCTGGCCCTGCGCGTCGTTGACCGCGAGCCGGGCCGAGGCGTAGTTGAGGACCGGGTGCAGCAGCCCGTCCAGGTACAGGTAGCGGGCGCCGGTCTCCTCCTCGACGATGATGGTCCCCGCCGCGCGCCACGAGTCGTTGCCGCTGGGCACGATCAGCCCGTAGACCCCGAAACCCGCGCTGATCAGGGCGGCCAGCAACACGCCGCCGAAGAAGCCGGTGCCGAACCTGCGGTGCGGCGGGGCCGGTTCGTCGGTCCTGGCCCGCATCAGCGCGGACACCAGCCGGCCCACGACGAAGAAGTAGGCTTGGACCTGGTCGCGCCGCGACTGCACGGCCCCTCCTCGTTCTGGTGTCTAGCTGCCTCGGGCGGGCCGTCACGGTGACCGCGCCGGCCCCTGTGTCGGAAGCGGGATCAGCCCGCGAGCCCCCGCATGATCCCGTACACGTCGAGCATGGCCAACAACAGTGGGGCCACCGCCGCCGCGCACAACGTCTCCAGGATGTCCACCGTCCGGCCCCAGTAGGGCGGCGGCCGGTAGCCGGGCATCTTCGCGCTGCCGGCCAGCAACGCCAACGCCAGGACCATCACGCCGCCGAACACCCAGGCGAGGCGTTCCACCAGGGCCTGGTCGGCGGCGAAGGCGATCACGACGGCGGCCAGGCCGTAGCCACCGGCCGCCAGCAGGGACCAGCGGTGCCGTCCGGCGTCGAGGTGCCGGGAGCGCAGCACGAGCAGCAGTCCCACCACGGCGGCGGTGATCAACGCCCAGCCCGAACCGTTCCAGACCAGCGCCGTCAACAACGCGGCCTCGATCAGCGAGAACACCAGGTACAACGTCGTCATGTACCGGTCGGTGGCGACGGCACCGTCGATGACGGACTGGAACGGGGTCGGCTCGATGTCCTCGTTGAGCTCCTCCGGCGCGGTCGGCAGCGTGGGCAACCCCAGCCTGCCCAGTCGGAAGGACATGCTCGGCACGAAGTTCTGCGCCACGAGGGTCACCACGAGCACGATGCCGGCGGCCCCGGACACGCCGAGCGTGTCACTGCCGGCGAGCAGCGCCGTCGCGAGGGTGAACACCGAGAGCACGAGGCCGCCGGTGAAGACCAGGGCCGCGTCGGCGACGCCCACCAGGCCGAGCACCAGGGCCGCCGCACCCGCCGCCGAGGCGCACACCGCGCTGATCGTCGCGGTCGTCGAGTCGGAGAAGACGAGGGGGAACAGCCAGCCGAAACCGGCGGCGTAGCCGAAACCGGCGACGGCCAGCACCGCTCCGGTGACGGTGTCCCGCACCGACCGGGCGACCACGGCAGCCGACACCAGCAGCGCCGCGGCGATCCCCCCCATCACCGAGACCCTCGGCACCACCGGGCCCGGCACCAGCAGCACCAGGAGGCCGAGCAGCAGGGTGGCGCCGGCGAAGCCGAGCAGCATGTTCCGGGTGGCGCGCGGTTTCCAGCGGTCCCGACGCATCCGCGACTGGTCGGCGACCCCGGCCACGAGGTCGTCGAAGTCGATGGCGGGGAGCCCGTCGGTGCGGGGGCGCAGGTGCACGGTCTCCCCGTCGACCAGGCCGAGCTCCCCGGGGGTGTACTCCTCGTCGAACGGTGGCTGCCCCAACCGTTGGAGCACGAACCCCTCGTGTTCGACGGCCTCGTCGGCCAGGTCGCCGCCCGCCTGCCGGAGGATCGCCGGCAGCAGGTCGACCAGGGGGACGTCGCTGGGCAACGCCAGATCAACGGCGTTGTCCCCGATCACCAACCGAAGTCGGCAGAGTTGACTTGTGGCATCCTTGGACGCGTCATCCACGTGGTGTTGAGTTCCTCATACCCCGGTTGGCCGGGTTTCCGTTCCCTTGACAAGGCGGAAGCTAGCCACGAATGTCGCAGCCTTGCTCCGTTCGTGCGGTACCGCCGGTGATTTGAGGGTTATCTCTCGCCAAAGGAGACACGGTGAGCACGACGTTGTTCCGCAGGCCCCCGCGCCGGGTCGGTCCGAAGATGCCCGGTGGGGAGCTGGGCCTCCAGGAGCCGCCGACCGTGCCGGAGCCGCAGAGCGGCAACATGGCCACCGTCCTCACCTACCTGCCCATGGCGCTGGGTTCCGGTGCCATGATGTTGATCTTCCTCCAGCCCAACTCGAGCCCGCTGTCCTACATGGCGGGTGGGATGATGGGCATCGCGAGCATCGGCATGCTGGTGGGCCAGCTGGCGAGGACGGCGTCCGAACGCAAACGGCAGATGCACGGTGAGCGGCGGGACTACCTCCGCTACCTCTCCCAGGTGCGCAAACAGGTCCGGGAGAAGTTGGCCGCGCAGCACAGGGCGGCGACCTGGACCCACCCCGATCCGGCGTCCCTGTGGTCGCTGTCGCTGAGCTACCGGCTGTGGGAACGCCGCACCGGGCACGACGACTTCGGGGAGGTGCGGCTGGGTCTCGGTTCGCAGCACTCGGCGATGAAGCTGATCCCGCCGCAGACCAAACCGGTGGAGGACCTGGAGCCGCTGTCGGCGCACGCGTTGCGCCGGTTCCTCCGCGCGTACAGCACCCTGTCGCCCTCGCCGATCGCGGTCTACCTGCGGGGCTTCGCCCGGTTGCAGTTGCGCGGGGACCAGGCGGTCAGCAGGGACCTGGTCCGGGCCATGCTCGCCCAGCTCGCCGCCTTCCACTCCCCCAACGACCTCACGATCGCGGTCTGCGCGAAGGCCGAGAACATGCCGGAGTGGGACTGGGTGAAGTGGCTCCCGCACGCCCAGGACCCGGACCGCCGGGACGCGCTGGGACCGCTGCGGATGGTCGGCGCGGACTTCGCCGAGCTGGAGGAACGGCTCGGGGAGTCGTTCACCGCACGCACCAAGTTCGAGACCGGCACGATGATCACCGCGGGCGAGCCGCTGGTGGTGATCGTCGTCGACGGCGTCGAACCGCCGCCCGGCCACCAGAGCGTGGACACCGGCTACCAGAACACGGTGCTCATCGACGTGGGGGGCACCCTGCCCTGGCGGCCGAACCGGAGCGTGCTGCACCTGGAGGTCAGCGCGGACGAGATCGGCCGGGTCAGCTTCGACCGGACCGGCAAGGAGAGCTCCGCGCGGCTGTGCGCGCCGGACCGGATGTCGGTGCGGGCGGCCGCCTCACTGGCCAGGGGCATGGCCCACCACCGGATGAGCACCAGCAACGACACCAGCGCCCCGCTCAGCGGCGACTACGAACTGACGACGCTGCTCGGCGTCGGCGACGCCAGGACCTTCGACCCCACTCCGGTGCGCCAGGCCCGCTCCTCCCGGCAACGCCTCCGCGTCCCCATCGGCGTGGCCGAGGACGGCTCGCCGGTGGACCTGGACATCAAGGAGTCCGCCGAGTCCGGGATGGGTCCGCACGGGATGCTCGTGGGCGCCACCGGGTCCGGCAAGAGCGAGCTGCTGCGGACGCTCGTGGCGGCCTTGGCCATCACCCACTCCTCGGAGGAGCTGAACTTCGTCCTCGTCGACTTCAAGGGCGGGGCGGCGTTCCTCGGGTTCGACCAGTTGCCCCACACCTCGGCGGTGATCACCAACCTGGTCGACGAACTCGAACTGGTCGACCGGATGGCGGACGCGTTGACCGGGGAGATGACGCGGCGGCAGGAGCTGCTGCGGGCGGCGGGCAACTACGCGTCCCGCCGCGACTACGAACAGGCGCGTCGCAACGGGGTCGCCCTCGAACCGCTGCCCGCGTTGTTCGTGGTGGTCGACGAGTTCAGTGAGATGTTGGTCAGCAAGCCCGACTTCATCGACGTGTTCGCCACCATCGGCCGTCTCGGCCGCAGCCTGGGCGTGCACCTGCTGCTGGCCTCGCAACGCCTGGACGAGGGCCGGATCTCCAAGGTGGAGACGCACCTGTCCTACCGGATCGGTCTGCGCACGTTCTCGGCGATGGAGAGCCGCGCGGTGATCGGCGTGCCCGACGCCTACGAGCTGCCCACCTCCCCGGGCAACGGCTACCTGCGCAGCGACACCCACACCCTCGAGCGGTTCAAGGGCGCCTACGTCTCCGGTCCGTACCGGTCCAGCCGCCGCCAGCACAGCCGGGAGGTCATCGAGGAACAGCTGCACGTCTTCGAGGCGGGCTACCTGGCGCCGAAGGTGCGGACCGAACGGCTGGTCAGCGAGGAGGAGCTCGCCGCGGAGCGGGAGGCCGGCGCGAAGCAGGCCGGGCTGAGCGTGCTGGACGTGCTCATCGACCGGTTGCGGGGTCTCGGGCCGCGCGCCCACCAGGTGTGGTTGCCACCGTTGCGCCGCTCGGCAACCCTCGACGAGCTGCTGCCGCCGTTGCTGGAGGAGCCCGGCCGCGGCCTGATGGTGGCCGATCCGTCGCTGGTGCGGCCGTTGAACGCGCCGGTGGCACTGGTCGACCTCCCCGAGCAGCAGCGCCGTGACCTGCTCACCGCGGACCTGTCGGGTTCGGCGGGGCACATGGCCGTGGTGGGCGGGCCGCAGAGCGGGAAGAGCACCGTGCTGCGCACCGTGATCACCGGGCTCAGCCTGATGCACGATGCCACCGAGGTGCAGTTCTACTGCCTGGACTTCGGCGGTGGCACGCTGTCCTCGCTGTCGGGTCTTCCGCACGTGGGCAGCGTGGCGAACCGGCTCGACCGGGACCGGGTCAGCCGCACCGTGATGGAGATGTCGGCGTTGTTGGAGCGGCGGGAGCTGCTGTTCCAGGCGAACAACATCGACTCGATCGCCAACTACCGGCGGGCCCGCAGGGAGGGGCGGCTGGGCGAGCAGGACCCCTACGGGGACGTGTTCCTGGTCATCGACGGGTGGTACACGGTCCGGCAGGAGTTCGAGGAGCTGGAGGACCGGTTGGGGGAGATCGCCGCTCGGGGTCTGACCTTCGGCATCCACCTCATGGTGGCCGCGACGCGGTGGGCGGAGATGCGCCCGTGGCTGCGGGACGTGCTCGGCACCCGGTTCGAGCTGCGGCTGGGCGACCCGGTGGACTCGGAGATCGGCAGCAAGATCGCCGCACAGGTGCCCGCGATCCCCGGCCGGGGCATCACGGCGGAGGCGATGCACTACCTGACGGCACTGCCGAGGGTCGACGGCCGGTCCAGCACCGACGACCTGCCCGACGCCGCCCTCGACCTGGTGGACACCTTCGCGGTGCCCGGTGTGCCCCAGGCGCCGCCGGTGCGGATGCTGCCGGCCACCGTGTCCGCCCGGGACCTGCCGGGGCCCCAGGCCGACCGGCCGGAGGCCGAGGTGCGGGTTGCGCTGGGCCTGGACGACGTGGACCTGGCCCCGCTGTGGCACGACTTCGACGTCACCCCGCACCTGCTGGTCTTCGGCGACGGCGAGACCGGGAAGACGAACCTGCTCCGCCACATCGCCCGGTCGGTGGCCGCCCACCACCCGGCCGGCGAGGCCCGGATCATGTTCGCCGACTTCCGCCGCGAGCTGTACGACGCGGCTCCCCAGGAGCACCAGATCGCCTACTCGGTGACCAGCGACTCGTTCGCGGAGAACGTCGGGCACGTCGCCGAGTTGATCAAGAAGCGGCTGCCCGGCCCGGAGATCACGCCGGACCGGTTGTCCAAGCGGGACTGGTGGACCGGTGGCCGGCTGTTCATCCTGGTGGACGACTTCGAGCTGATGGGCGGCGGCTACGGCGGGCGGCCC